>JADHUD010000170.1 GCA_016784705.1 Spirochaetia bacterium
GTCCCTCTCAGTGCAAGATTTAACATTCCCTTTGCATCATATGGTGTGGCCGGGAACATTACTTTCAGGCCTGGAATATGTGCGGTTAGTGCAGACCAGTCCTGTGAATGCTGGGCACCGTATTTACTGCCGACAGAGACTCTGAGTACCAGCGGCATTTTCAAAACTCCTGCACTCATTGCCTGCCATTTAGGCATCTGGTTAAAGATTTCATCCCCTGCACGACCCATAAAGTCACAATACATTAATTCAACCACTGCCCTTCCCCCGGCCATTGCATACCCTACGCCGCTGCCTACAATTGAAGCCTCAGAGATTGGTGAATTGAACAATCTGTGATACGGCAGCAGTTCTGTGAGTCCCCGGTAACAGGCAAACGCTCCACCCCAGTCCCGGTTATCTTCCCCATACGCCACCATAGTGGGATCTGTGGTAAAACCATGAACCATAGCCTCAAAGATACCATCACGATAGGCATAGAGCCTTGCTGATGATACTTTCTTACCTTCCTCGTCAAGGTAAAACCGTTTTTTCCTGGCAATCTGCTTGACACGTTCGTTATCTTCAGGTTTTTCCAGCAATTCCGGTTCGCGGTCATCCATTTTATCAACTTTTAAATTGGAAAACATTACCGATTCAATAAATCCGCCGTCTACATGCGGAGATTTCTTGCTATCGATAGCCAATTCCATGGTCTTTCTTATCTTACCAACTACTTCCTGCTTATAATCTGCGATCTCAGCTGCAGTTAACACCCTATTTTCCTCAAGATACTCAGCAAAAGAGACTAAACTGTCACGTTCTTTGAATGTTTCAATCTCTTCTCTGGTTCTATAGGATGAAGCATCAGACGGAGAGTGACCGGAAAGCCGATACGTTATGGTATCCATTAGTACCGGACCGCGGCCCTCAATAAGTAGCTTTTTCTTTCTGGATACGGCATCGGCAACTGCCAGCGGGTTAAACCCATCTACTCTTTCAGCATGCATACCGTCCGCATTCACGCCATACCCAATCCGGGCAGGGGTTCCATAACCCATAGTCTCACCAAGGGTCTGTCCGCCCATTCCATAGAAGTTGTTAAAGACATTAAGCATATAGGGCGGAGCTCCAGCCATATCTCCCCAAAGGGTAGTATACTGATCCATGGCAGCCAGCATCAGGCCTTCCCAGACAGGGCCGCAAGCCATCGATGCATCACCGACATTAGCAATTACGATCCCGGGTTTCCGGTTAATTTTCTTATACAGTGCAGCTCCTACAGCAATATCTCCGCTGCCGCCGACAATGGCGTTATTCGGCATACTGCCGAAAGGAGCAAAAAATGTATGCATGGAGCCGCCAAGTCCCCTGTTAAATCCGGTTTTTCGGGCAAATATCTCTGACAGGGCACCATACAGCACAAAGTTTTCAGCAAGATCCTGAGTATCTTTCCCGATAAAATCCTTTTCAACGACTGAAAGGAGATCTCCGTCCATGAACTCTTTCATAACGGTTACCAGATTATCATCTCCGATCTTCCGGATAGCAGAAAAACTCTTAGCAAGAATTTCTCCATGACTCCGGTGGGAACCAAATATAAAATCTTCCGGATCAAGATTCACACACTGCCCAACGGCTGCTGATTCCTGGCCAATAGAGAGGTGGGCCGGCCCACGATGATTATACTCCAGACCTTCATAGGTGCCCTCCCGTTTAATTAGATCGAGCATAGTTTCAAATTCACGAATCAGCAGCATATCCCGGTATATTGCCCGTAATCCTTTTTTTCCATACTGTTTAATTTCTTTAGCAGGATTGGATTTGTACATATTCATCGGAATTGATTTCAGCGGCAGGGTTTCTGATTTCCGAACTGCTGCCGGATCAATTGTTAGACTTTTAGGCATCTGTTTCTCCTTGGTTAGGTAATTCTATAGCTATACAGACATCTTTAATGATCTCTGAAATTGTCGGATGCGGAAAAATTATTTCCCGTATATCCTGTACACGTAACTCTGCTTCAATAAATGCTGCTGCACCGAAAATCATCTCACTCCCGGCTCCGCCCAGCAGGTGAATACCCAGGATTCTTCCTGATCCGGCATCAGCAATTACCTTACAGAGACCGCCGGCTTTTTTACCGAATTCAGCAAGAAACCTGCCATTGGCACGCATCTGCATGGAGGCGGAAACAACCTGATATCCCGCTTTTTTTGCTTCCTCTTCGGTCATCCCGCAGCCGGATGCTTCCGGCAGTGAGTAGACAACCCAGGGGATTGCATCGTAGCGCATAAGAGCTCCCTTACCGAACATATTCGCAACAGCGACTTCTCCCATACGGGAAGCAGAATGAGCCAGCAGAGATTTGCCGGTCACATCACCCACTGCATAGACATTCGGCAGATTCGTCTGCATTTTTTCATTAACTGCAATGCCGTACTTACTGTAATCGAGACCGAACCCCTGAGTTGTCTTAAGCTTTTCCAGACCATCGACATTGGGCTTTCTTCCTACGCTTATCAGTACAGTATCGGCTTCAACGGTTTGGTTGACCCCTTTAGCATCGGTATAATTTACACCGGTATCGGTAATCTCATAGACTCTGCATCCTAGTTTGAAGGTAACTTTTTTCATCTCCCTGCGGAGAAGTTTGGAGAACTCCGTCTCCATAAGGGGCACGATCTCCGGCATCATCTCGATTACCGTTACCTCTGCACCGGCCGAACTGAAAAATGAAGCAAATTCAACACCAATTACACCGCCGCCTATAACAGCCAGTTTTTCGGGCATGCTTTCAATTTCCAGAATTTCCCGGCTGGTAGTTACGATCGGGCTGTCAACACCCTTAATAGGGGGAACAACCGTTGATGATCCTGTGGCAATAAGTATGTTCTTCCCCTCATAGACAGTATCACCAACAGAAATATGTGAAGTATCCAGAAACTCCGCTGTTCCGGAAACAACAGTAACTCCGCTCTTTTTCATCAGATACTGAATTCCCTTTCGAAGGGTTTCAATTGTATCCTGTTTCCAGGCCATTGCTGTGGTCAGGTCGAACTTCACCCCGCTGCATACTACTCCGTATTTTGCTCCCTCTTCCGCATGAACAAAGTGTTTAGCTGCATTTAGCAGTGATTTTGTCGGAATACAGCCGGAATTAGTACATACTCCGCCCATATGTTCTTTCTCAATAAGCAGAACTTTTTTACCAAGTTCACCTGCCCTTTCGGCAGCCACATAGCCTCCCGGCCCGGCTCCGACAACTATCAAATCATATATTTCCATTTTTCATCTCCTGCAGCTGGGTCAGCTGTACTGCACGTGACTTACTGAACAAGCAGCATGTCGATGTTCCCGATATTATCCGCCAACGCTTTTAAAAATCTCGCAGCAGGGGCTCCGTCAATCGCCTGATGATCAAATGTCAGGGAGAGGTTTATATGAGGAACAAACTGCACCCCGCCTTCCACAGCTGCGTTTTCTACCGGTTTCAGATCGATTCCGCAAACTCCCAGAATAGCTGTTTGCGGTATATTGAGAACCGGAGTGAAATGGTCAATTCCAAAGGCGCCCAGATTGGTAACCGTGAAGGTACCACCGTCAAGTTCGTCCGGTGCTATTTTTCCGGTTTTACTGGATTCTGCCAAACGCTTTGCTTCAAGAGAGAGCTCTTTAATAGTAAGCGTGTCGGCAAATTTAATAACCGGAACCATCAGGCCTCTTTCGGTATCTACTGCTGTTCCAAGATGGACGTTTTTAAATTCGATTATTTTATCCCCTAAAAAGTGGGAATTCACAAAGGGAAAATCTACCAGTGTTTTTGCTGCAGCAAAAAGTATCAGATCATTGATATTTATGGCAGAGAGTCCCATCTCAGATCCTGCATTTTTGAATCGTGCCCGCACCTCTTTTAATCTTGAGGCATTTGCGGCTGCATGCAGGGTTAACTGGCAGGTCGTTGAGATAGATTCAAACATTCGCTTTGCTGTAATTTTCCGAATACTTTTTACCGGAATTTCTACGGCTTCTCCCGGGAAATCCCCAGAAACTGTTTCCGTAATATTTACTGATACAGGTTTCTGCAGGTCTGCAACTCTCACTCGGCCGCCTATACCGGAACCTGCACCGCTCTCCGGCATATCGAAGTTCCCGGATGCCAATGCGGATGATGCAGCGGGTGTCAGCGGCTGATTCCCTGCTAAGGAGGCTTCAATATCGCGCTCTATAATGCGTCCTTTAGGTCCTGACCCTGTCAGACTTCCGTAGGCAATTCCCTTGCTTTCGGCAAGTTTCTTTGCCCTTGGAGAAATCCCTGAACCTGCTGATTCAACTTCAGCCTGCTGTTCTGTACGAGCTGTTTCGGCAACTCTCTCCACTTCCGGAGCAGCCGTAACTGTTTCCTCTGCAGAGTCTCCGGTTTCGCTGGGTCTTCCGCTATCTGCTGCAGAAATCAGTGCTGATATATCCTCTCCCGCCTCCCCAACAATTACTATGGGTACCTGGACGGGTACTTCATCATCAACCTTGAAGAGTTGTTTCAGAATAATTCCTTCGGCTGTGGACTCCACTTCAATAGTTGCCTTGTCAGTTTCAGCTTCACAAAGAATGTCTCCCACAGAAACAGCATCTCCTTCCTGTTTTTTCCACTCAATAATAATACATGTCTCTACTGAATTTCCCTGTTTCGGCATTAAAACCTGCTGCGCCATTAGTTACTCCTTACTTCACATTTCAATATATAAACTTCCTGTCAGACTCTCAGAACCTCGACACCGCGTTCCCTGAACTCTGCAGCAATTGACTCCGGCAGATCGGTATCGGTAATAATCATATCAATTTTCTCTATCGGCAGAATCTTTATGAAGCCTTTTTTACCGAATTTTGATGAATCGACTACAAGAACCCTTTTTTCCGCCTGTTCACACATTTTTCTGACCATCTCCGCGTTTTCAATAAGATGGGTAGTCATACCGTATTCCAGGGTAAATCCATCGGTTCCGGAAATAGTCATTGAAACATGATACTGATCTAATCTGCGGATTGCTTCCGGACCTACCAGTGCTTCGGCCGATGGTCTGAATTCTCCCCCTATAAGGGTCAGCTTAAGATGAGGATTAACCCGGGCATACGGAAGTAGAAGCGTTGAATTTGTTACCACCTGAAGATCGCGCTTACCCAGCAAATATCTACCGACAAGTGCTGATGTTGTACCATTTGTGATCATAATCTGATCACCGTCTGATACTAATGCGGCAGCAGCTTTTGCAATTCTCTCTTTTTCAGGGTTTCTGCTTGATTTTTTATCGAGCATGTCGGGATGAAACGCCGGAACCGCGCCGCCTCTTGTACGCAGAATGAGTCCCTTATCCTCAAGCAATTTTAAATCCGCGCGTACGGTTACAACAGAAACATCGAGAATCTCACTTAAACGAGATACAGATACATCAGAACCATTTCTCAACAGTTCAAGAATCTGATCTTCTCTTTTCGTTATGCCGTTCATTGGATTTCCTTTAACTTTCTTTTTTGTTTCTTTACACTTTCTATATTATTTCTTTTCAAAATTTATATCAAGCATAAAAGAAATTATTTCCCAAAAAAAATTAAAGCCGAGCTAAACTGTTAGTATTACAGGATCAATCCGGTATATTTGAGGAAAAGGAAGATCGTCTCTCTTAAGACGCCTG
>JADHUD010000171.1 GCA_016784705.1 Spirochaetia bacterium
CCTGCTCAACTGCTGCTGCATGTGCGGCTTCCAGTTCACCGGCAAACACACCGGAAACTGCAAACGAGCTGTCCAGGGTAACGTTTATCATAAAATCCGCCCCGGCAGCCCTTGCTACTTCCAAAGCCTCTTCATGGCATGGATTACCAGCAAGTACAAGGTCTGTGGATTTCGGATGATCAAGCATTTCCGGTCCATGAAATATAAAAGTTCCGGCTTCACCAATCATGCCCGGACAGATTGATTTTCTTCCCCCTGAAGCTCCAGCCATAAAATGACTCTCCACTAGGCCGGTAAGTATTTTTATATCAGCATCAACATAGTAGGAATCAATGTAAATCTGTGTTCCACGGGAAGTGACACCCAGATGAGTAAGATGCGCTTTATCATTACAGTCATGATTAACAATACGAATTCCCAAATCAAAGATTTTGCGGTCGAGCATAGACCGGAGTTCATCTTCTGAAAGTCCCCGATGTGTACCGGTTGCAACGAGAATCAGGATGTCTTCAGCCGGAATATTTTCCGACATCAGCGTTCTGATAATCGGCATCAGAATTCCTGATTCTCCTTTGTAAGGAACCGGCCGGGTGTTGTCGGATATAACAATTACCGCTTGGGGACTCTTTTTCGACTCTTTTTTTGTTTTGATGATTGATCGCAGCGGAGAACAATTTATAGGATTTTTTAGAGCCTGCTCAATTGCAGCTTTTGGGTCTGTGAGGGAAACTGCACCGGTCATCTGCAGTACGTCAGCTTTCAAAGGTAATTCTATTTTTGCTGATCCCGAATAAAACGGGATCGTAAATGCTGTTGTCTTTTGGATATCCATAACCTTTCCTTTTCCCTTTCCTGGGCATTCTAAGTAAAATTCTTTATCAGTGACAGATCACCTGTTTTTGCCGCTTCAAGAATCGGTCCCATGTACTCGTCAACTTCATCCGCTGTTAATGCCACCGGCATATTCTGCAGCTTCATCTTCAACTGAGGATTCTTTGCAGCCTGCAGTGCCCGGGTGAAATGAGCATCGGTAAATCCAGGAAGTTCACCAAGTCTGGCAGGACTTCCGATAGCTTTGTTAAACGCAAGCATTCCCTCTGCAACTGCAATTCCCAGCTCTCTTCCTGACAACGTCTGCAAGTCTTTTATAATATATCCATATTTTGCATAAATTGCACCAATAATTCTCAGCTTTTTCTCAATAGTCGGAGCAAAAAATACCGTATAATAGGGATTCATAATTCCGCAGGCCCTTCCATGACTGGTTACATCCACCAGGCTGAAGCTTGTCAGGTGGGCACCGTTTGTTCCGCCTACCATGATAGCATACCCGCCTAAATCAGTAGCAAGGCCAATGGCTTCACGTCCCTCAAGATTTCCCGGATCCGTTACTACCTGATTGGAATATTTCACCACAAGTTCAATAGCAGTCTCTGCCAACTCTGCGGTTTGAGCATAACTCTCTTCTGAAGCACCATAAAACACTTCAAGGCAATGGGCAATTCCATCCAAGGCTCCATCTATAGTTAATGCCAGCGGCATAGAGGCAGTTACTGAGTAATCAAATACTGGATTTGCCGGTATTACGGCATCATCTACAATAAGCTTCTTCTGCCCAGCCATGGGATCAGTGATGTTAGAATACTTGGTGAGGTGTGCACCTGAACTGGCTGATGTCTGCACGGCAATTACCGGAAGGAGTCTTTTCCCTGTCCGTTTTAAGGCTTCAGTTACCAGCCCTGTTCCAAAATATGATTCTATATCAGGGCTCTCTGTTCCCAGCACAGCGAGAGCATTTGCTGCTTTTACTGCATCTAATGTTTCTGCGCAGGCAGATCCCATTCCGCCGATGACAGAATGTTCCTCAACTGTAAGCAGTTTGCCTGTCTTTTTTGCCAATGCAATCAAAACTTCCTTATCCAATGGTTTTACAGTCGATATTTCGAGCAATTCCGCCTTAATCCCCTCTTTCCTAAGAAGTTTTTCAGCCTCAACAGCCATATACGTTGGTATTCCTGTTACTGCTATTGTTACATCATTTCCACTGGTTATTTTCCGTATTTTTCCTATCTTCAGTTTTGAAGACTCTTTGAATAACAGCGGCGTGGGATTTCTGCTTAATCTTAAGAATACAGGTCCTTTCATTTTCAAGACCTGCCGCAGGGCATCGTTCACTTCTCCTCCGTCCCCCGGAACCTTCCCCCGGAACACTAAATTTATGAGAATTTTACCCTTCTCCATCCCTTTCCTATTGACTCAAAACCTTTTTAGTACCATATTAAGGAATATAGAGGAACATAATGGAATATAACGATAATCTAATGACTTTAGCAGAAGTTGCGACCTTTTTAAAACTGTCAGAGAAAACAATACTGAAAATGATCAGGAACCAGGAAATACCATGTGCTAAAATTGCAAACCAATGGCGGTTCCTCCGTCCCCTGATAGAAGACTGGCTTCTTGCAAAGATGAATGTAATACCGCAAAACGACCTATCCAGATTAATTGTAGAACAGTATGATCACGTACCTCTATCACGATTAATCTCTATCCCTATTATAACCGTATTACCTGAAAAGACAGACAAACAGGAAGCCCTCTATCTGCTCACTTCACTTGCCAGTGAACAAAACATTATTTCAGATAAAGAAGCAGTTTATCAGAAACTTATTGAGCGAGAGCAAATGATATCAACAGGAATAGGAAATGGCATAGCAATACCCCATATGCGCAACCCCTCCTCATTAGTTATCAACGGACCAAAGATAGTCATTGGTGTATCAAAAAACGGCATAGCTTATGCCTCTTCAGATAATCAGCCAGTTTTTCTTATTTTTCTCATCTTAACAGACAGTGAAGTAGTCCATCTGCGAATAATGGCAAAATTAGTGCAGATGATCCGTAAAAACAGTATGGCCACAAAACTTTTGCAGGCCGATACCCCACAGAAAATTTTCCAGCAGATAGCCTTATTTGAACGGGATGAGCTGCTGGCACAGGAGGATTAATTTAATGTTAGCATCAATACAGAGAGAATGCATTTCATTAGGAACTAAAGCAGACAGCAAAGACCAAATCCAGAGCGAAATCAGTAAATTGGCAAAAAAATCAAAATTTCTTACCAATATAAGTCAGAAGGATAATGAAAAAAAACTGATCGAGCGGGAAAAGGTTTCATCAACAGGAATGGAAAAAGGTATTGCTATTCCGCATTGCAGTTTTGATGAGCTTACAGACTTTACTGTAGGCCTGATAATCATTCCTGACGGTACAGACTTCAAATCAGCAGATGATAAACCTGCAAAATTGATTTTCTTCATAATAGGACCTGTAAATCAGCGGAACAAGCATATTCAAATTATTTCATCAATAGCAAAGCTTTCAGGTGACCATGCATTAATCAGTAAATTACTGCAAACGAAGGATTCCAATTCTGTTTATGAAATCCTTCAAAAAGATATACAGGTAAAGGAAACAAACCTGGATACAAAAAAGTATTGTCAATTCACAATACATATTCAAAACGAAGATTTATTTACCGAAGTAATGGAAATTCTCAGTTCTGAAACTGAAGGTGCAATATCGGTTCTGGAAACAAATACTGCAGGATACTATCTGCATAAGCTCCCACTCTTTGCCACATTCTGGAACTCCTCCGTCCCCAACTTCAGTCGGGTAATATTCGCCGTTATCAATAAAAACCTGATGAATGATACACTTCGCCGTATCAATATGGTAAATGGGGATAACACGTCCGGTTTGCTTGTCACCGTTCAGGATATCATCTATCTGGATGGGGCAATCGATTTCTAGTCAGCTGACAGGAAAACAGTATGAATATAATTACAAATATGCAAAATTACTTTATGGAATCGGGCCTCTCCCCTCTGCTTATAGTCGGCTTTATGACAGTAATCGGCTTATATGCCGGTAAAAGCATGAAATTCATTAAGCTGCCTTCTATTATCGGATTTATGTTGATAGGTGTTCTTTTAGGACCATCACTGTTTAATATACTTCATGAAGAATTCAAGGTTAATCTCTCATTTATTACAGATATAGCTTTAAGTTTTGTTGCAGTCAGTATCGGAATTGAGCTTAGTTTTGCCGACCTGAAGAAACAGGGAAAAGGTATAATTGTTGTGATTGCGGCAGAATCATTTTTAGCATTTATGTTAGTAACGGGTGCTTTATACCTACTGACAAAAGATATCGCCTTATCCTTGATTTTTGGATCTATTGCCCCTGCAAGCGCCCCAGCAGGTACTGTAGCTATAATCCAGGAGTACAAGGCAAAAGGATCATTAACAAAAGCACTATATGCAGTAGTCGGTTTTGATGATGGTCTGGGTATAATTATTTTTGGATTTGCATCTGCAATTTCACGCTCGATACTCGGTATTGAAGCAGGAATGGAATCTGAATCCTGGTATTTACTTATTCTCGAGCCTTTAAAAGAGATCGCTTTAAGTCTAGCCGTGGGTGGTGTTGTTGCATTTGTTTTTTGCCTGCTTGCAAGAAAACTAAGTCAAGCACGTGATATATTCATCCTGATTTTTGCAACAATACTGATTTCTGCAGGGCTTTGTAATCTATTGCATCTATCAATAATATTAACAAATATGATCGTTGGAATTGTTATTGTAAATACTCAGCAAAAAAATCTTGTTCAAAAAATTCATCATGAATTGTCTGAATTTATGCCTATTCTATTTATCATGTTCTTCATACTAGCAGGAGCAAACCTTCACGTTGCAGCCCTTCCCTCATTGGGCTTACTAGGTATTGTCTATATTGCTGCCAGAACCACAGGACTGATGACCGGAGCTTCTCTGGGTTCTATTGCCGGAGGGCTGGAGCCTAAAATCCGTAAATATCTGGGTATGGGGATTCTTTCACAGGCTGGAGTTGCTATTGGACTCTCGCTTGTAGTAAAAAATGAATTTACTTCTATAAGCGCTCACGGAGCTGAAATAGGCAATATTGTAATTACCACGATAACTGCAACCTGCATCTTTTTTGAGATAATCGGACCGATTCTCACAAAAATCGGACTTGAAAAATCCGGTGAGATTACTGTACATAAAATGTAAATTTATTTCATCATCCATAAATAGAAACGGCTATCTGGGAATAGTAATTTTAACCGCAGCAGTATTTTTAAATCCGGCAAGGGAATTAACAATATCCGTTATGGCAATTGCTTGTTCAACTGTACCATAGGGTCCAAGCCGCAATTGAAATTCCTGATCTGAAAGAACTGCTATTGTTCCAGACAGGCCGCTTTTATTTAATCGATCCAATCTAAGTTCTGCTTCATTAACTGTCGGAAATATCCCGGCAACTGTCCAATACCTAGGTTCAATCGTGGGAAGCACAAAGTAAAGTTCTTCGGGTTCGGGTTCTACTATTTCGGGTTCTACCATTTCAGGCTCAACTATTTCGGGCTCTGCTGGCACAGGTTCCGGTTCGGGCTCCACTACAGCTAATTCAACTGGTTCTGGCTCCGGTTCAGGTACGGGTTCTACTATTTCAGGCTCTACTATTTCGCGCTCAACTGGAACAGGCTCCGGTTCGGGCTCCACTACAGCTAATTCGACTGGTTCTGGCTCCGGTTCAGGTACGGGTTCTACCATTTCAGGC
>JADHUD010000172.1 GCA_016784705.1 Spirochaetia bacterium
ATCAAATCACGAACCATAGATTCAACATCTCTACCGACATACCCTACTTCAGTAAACTTTGTAGCCTCAACTTTAATAAATGGGGCACCGCTCAGTTTTGATAATCTTCGGGCTATTTCTGTTTTGCCAACTCCTGTAGGTCCTATCATAATAATATTTTTTGGTGCAACTTCATCACGAATATTATCCGGAAGCATTTTTCTTCTAATTCTGCTTCTCAAGGCAATTGCTACCGCTCTCTTTGCTTTATGCTGACTAATTATATATTTATCCAATTCCGCGACAATCTCAGCCGGGGTCATTGAATCCAAGTCTTTTCTAATCATTAAATTTCCTCCACAATAATATTTGTATTGGTATAAATGCATATACCTGCTGCAATTTCCAATGATCTTCGTGCAATTTCAGGTGCTTCCAGATTTGAAGAATCGAGATATGCTTTTGCAGCGGCAATTGCATAGTTACCGCCGGACCCGATAGCAATTGCACCCTCTTCCGGCTCAATTACATCTCCAGTTCCGGAAATCAAGTAAATATTAGTAGTATCAGCAACCAGCATCATAGCTTCGAGCTTACGAAGGGCGCGATCTGTTCTCCACTCCTTAGCCAACTCAACTGCTGATCTGGTCAGATCCCCATTAAATTGATTTAATTTTTTCTCAAAATGCTCAAACAATGTAAATGCATCGGCAGTAGCTCCGGCAAATCCTGTTATAACCTTGTCATGAAACATTCTGCGTACCTTTCGGGCATTTCCTTTCATGATGGAATCTCCCAAAGTTACTTGTCCATCCCCTGCAATTGCAGTCTTGTTATTCTTTCTTACGGCTAGTATTGTTGTTCCTTTAAAACTCATTTCCTGCTTTATCTCCTGATTATTATTTTCTTCTCAATAGTATATAAACAAACTGATACATCTAACTATTACATTCAACCATGCGGGTGACTTTTTTTGTATACTTCTTTCAATCTGCTTGAGCTCACATGGGAATAAATTTGTGTCGTTGATACATTTTCATGTCCAAGCAGCTCCTGAACCACGCGAATTCCCGCATTATTTTCCAGAATATGTGTTGCGAACGTATGCCTGAAAGTATGCGGAGTTATATTTTTCGGTATGCCAAGTTTCTTTGTATATTTTTGGAATACATGGTGAACTCCTTGAGGAGTCAGCCGATGTCCCCTATTGTTTACAATCAATGCACTCAAATCATCAGATGTAACGTTCTGCGGCAATTGCCGACTCTGTTTTAATGGTATATACAATGATAATATTCTTTGAGCTGAGGGGGTTAAGAAAACAAATCTGTCCTTATCCCCTTTTCCATGTACTAATATTATTTTCTCATCCAGACGAATGTTTTCTATATTCATTTTTGTAAGTTCAGACAACCGGCAACCGGTAGAATAAAGCAGTTCAAAAATTACTTTATCCCGTATTCCTGGAAAATCGCTTCCAGGAGCTTCCAGAATTCGTGTAACTTCCTCATGTGACAGAACAGTTGGCAGATGTTTGCTTCCTCCTGTACCTTTAATCCTGCTGAAAGGATTTAATTCACAATATTCGTATCGAATACAGAATGTAAAAAATCCCTTAATTCCCGATAAAATTCTATTTAAACTATTTGAACTATACCCGGACCGGATAAGAACTGCAAAAAAACGTCTAGCCTGCTCATATGAAATTTCAGTTATCTGGTCGTGCTGTTCTATGCAAAACTGTTCAAATTTCTCAAGATCCTGGCGATACGCAATAACTGTTTTATTAGAGAGTTTCCGTATATCGCGTAGATAAAGTATATAGTTTTCCATCAATTCATGCATTGATTCATAAACCTCTTCAATTTACAATTTAAACCAAGTATCTTGAAACCTGAACAAAGATCCTTCGCCGAAACCGGATGCAAGGATTTTACTTCGTTCGGATACTAATTTTTCTCTTTGAACAACAGCTATATTGGGAACTATTTCAGGATCCCAACCCCAGGCAGAACAAACCTCTTTCAAAGAAGATAGTATGGAAGCACCCTCTTCGGCAAGTTTAATTGTTCCTTTTGATGTTCGAGACAGCAGTCCAGCCGAATGGACAAATACATCCCTGCCCTGTTCGAGCGCAAATGAAGCAGTTATTAATGCACCGGATCGTTCCGGAGCCTCAACAATACACACTGCCCGGCATAATCCACTGATAATTCTGTTTCTTGCCGGGAAATTCCACCGCAGGGGAGGTTCAAGAGGAGGATACTCGCTCATGATTCCTCCATCATACTCCAGCATTCTGGAAACTGCACGCTGTGAAGAAGAGGGGTAAATGTTTCCTATACCGCTGCCCAGTACCCCCCATGTTGCCCCTGAGGCTGAAATCACACCTGTGTGCGCTGCTAAATCAATACCCAGAGCCAACCCGGAAATCATGGGAACACCTGTTATGCCAGCTTCCAACCCTATTTTAAAAGAAGCTCTTTCAGAAGCTGGTGAAGCGTGCCTGGTGCCCACAACCCCCAATGCAGGAGTTTCCTGTGGGGGCAGCGTACCAAGGAAGTAGAGCAGATACGGGGGGTCATATATTTCACGTAAAATAGCCGGAAATGCGGGATCGTCCAGACATACAATATGAGCATTGTTGGTCTCAACCCATTTAATAATCCTCTCTGCTTCCAGAAGAACAGTTTGCGGACAATAGTTTCGCAAATACATTTTTCTTCCCAGTATTGATTCAATCTCTCTGCAGCTAAGTTTTAACAAAGTCTGTCTATCTGTAAAATATGAGGACAAGAAAACTTTATCTTTTGCTTTCAGTCCGGGAATTCTGCTGATTGTTATTTTACCCAGTAGGTTCATTTTTACACCTCTCTATACCTACTGACTGAAATTGAGCAGAAAAATATTCAAAAATTCAAAAAATATTTTTTTATTTCAAAAAAACGTTCTGAAATGTTAATTCTGAAGTATGCTTAACTTTTTGGCATCCCCGGATGATACTTATTATGGTTTTTCTGCAGCTCCGCACTGCTTATATGCGTATAAATTTGTGTCGTACTTATATCTGAATGTCCAAGTAGCTCCTGCACTTCGCGGAGGTCTGCTCCGCCGTTTAACAGATGAGTAGCAAAGGAGTGTC
The DNA here is from genome assembly GCA_016784705.1 of Spirochaetia bacterium. Lineage (GTDB taxonomy): Bacteria > Spirochaetota > Spirochaetia > JABMQR01 > JABMQR01 > JABMQR01. The sequence goes on from JADHUD010000172.1 coordinate 3,122, forward strand.
TTAATGTATGAACTTTGGCAGCAAGATCTGCTTCATCAGCATACTTTTGCAATCTCACCCAAATACTTTTTCTATGCAGCGCCTTTCCTCTTGTTGAAAGAAAAACCGCTTCGGTCACTCGTTTTTCGCTGGAAAACAGCGGCCTGGATTCCAGAAAGTACCTTTTAAGCTCAAATACTGCTCTGTTTCCTAAGGGTATAATTCGTTCTTTATCTCTTTTCCCAATTACCCGCAATAAGTTCTCATTAAGAAATAAAGAGTTCATTTTCAGACCAGAGGCCTCACTTGCGCGCAGCCCTGCTGAATATATTAGTTCAAACAAAGCTCTGTCCCGTATTCCAATTTTTGTGTTTTTCGGGATACATGCTAGAATTTTCTCTACCTCGGTAACCGTCAGTACACCAGGTAATTTTCTGGAAGTACCGGGAGATTCAATTTTATCGGTCGGGTTATCAGCACGAATTTTCTCATTAATGAGAAATAGAAAAAATGAGCGGAGAGCGGTAAGAATTTTTGCAATTGTTCTTTTATCAAGACTTTCTGAATGTGCACTTCTTTCTGCAAGATATCCTATCAGAACAACTGCATCAGCTTTTTCCGGTGAGACTCCCTTGGAATTTAGATAGGCAAAGAGCCTGTGTATTTCCTTTGTATAGACTGAAATTGTTGATTCAGACAAACGCTGCTCAAGAGTCAGATAATCCTGATATGTTTCCAGAAGCAGCTTGTCTGATTCTGCAGTCATGCTTATGAATCCTTTTCAGAATCCCGTTTATATCGGAGTACTGCCGGATATGAGAAATCTTCCGGCAAATCATCTCCGGCACCTAATTTACGCTGCAGATCTTCCCAACGGTCAACAGTAATAACTTCATCGGATTTATGACCCGGTATAGCTGTTTGAGAAACAGATTCTCTGGATTTTACCGCAGAGGAGACACCTTTAGGCTGTTGATTAGGGGTTTTGACAGTTCCATCACTAATATCCTTCGGACGGCTGAACCCTGTTGCTACAACTGTAACTTTAATTCTATCACCCAGCTCGGGATTATAGGCTTGACCAGCAATTATCAGTGCATCATCATCTGCATTTTGTGTTATTATTTCGACTACATCCTGATACTCTTTTAGAGTAAGGTCATCACTGCCGGCAAGATTGACTAGTATACCTTTGGCTCCCTCAATTCTTGCATTTTCCAGAAGCGGATTGTTTATTGCTGCATTAGCAGCATCTACTGCCCTATTTTCTCCTTCACCGATTCCAATACCCATTAGGGCATCTCCACGGCCTTTCATAACCGTCCTTACATCGGCGAAGTCAATATTTATTTCACCCGGTTCAGTAATCAGCTCGCTTATCCCCTGAACTCCCTGGCGAAGTACATCATCAGCAATCTGAAAAGCCTGCTTTATCGGGGTACTGTTTTCAACAATTTTCAAGAGATATTGATTAGGAATAATAATAAGTGTATCAACACTTTTCCGTAACTTATCGATTCCATCAGAGGCCAGTTTGAGTTTCTTTTTCCCCTCAAACAAAAATGGAGAGGTTACTACAGCTACCGTTAATGCATTGATTTCTTTCGCAATCTCAGCGATAACCGGAGCTGCTCCAGTTCCGGTACCTCCACCCATGCCTGCAGTTATAAAAACCATATCTGTGCCTTCCAGCAGCTCCTTAATTTCCTCACGGGATTCCATTGCAGCCTGCTCACCAATTTCCGGGATACCACCGGCACCTAAACCATTTGTAAGCTTTGACCCAATTGGCATTCTGGTATGTGCATTAGACCTTTGTAAAGCCTGCATATCTGTATTCAAAACAACATAATGAACTTTTTTAAGTCCAGCTGCTATCATCCGGTTGACAGCATTCCCCCCGCCGCCACCAATGCCGATAACTTTAATATCTGTGGGTGTCGATCGATCAATATCAGCTGATTCACCAATACCCTCAAAAATCTCAATATTCATGATCCCTCCAGTATGTATTAACAAAAAGTAGTTTTTGCTGATGTAAATAGAAAAACTACCGCACTATATAAAACTAAAAAAGCATATCAAAAAATTCCTTAACCTTTTTCATTAGCGGATTCTTTTTATCAGAAGAATTTGCATTCTTGCTGCGATGTGTTTTTACATGGCTCAAATCACCTTTTCTTTTCGATTCGTACATTACCAAACCAATAGCTGTTGAATATTGCGGATCAAGATATCTGCTTTCAAGCCCTTCTACCGGCCTTGGAAGGCCTAATCTTGTCTGCAAACCAAACACTTCTGCAGCCAGCTCAACAGTTCCCGGCAGCATCGAACCGCCTCCGGTAATAACAACTCCGCCGCCAAAAGATCCAGATGTTTTATTTTTCGCAAGAATTCCTTTGAGAATTGAGAAAATTTCAACCATTCGTGGTTCGATAATTCTGCACAGTTCTCTTTTAGGTATTTTTATCGACGGCCACCCGCCAACCTGGGGAATAATTATATCTTCATGCTGTGCCACCAGCGGTCCATAACAACACCCG
>JADHUD010000173.1 GCA_016784705.1 Spirochaetia bacterium
GATGATATAATCATAAATCTTGGACCTGAAGAAGACGATATCCCCATCTATTAAGATTCTTGGCACCCGGAGTCTCCGGCATGGATGAGCATATTTTAAAAGTTACTGTTCTTGGAAGAAAGTTATCTGTAAGAACCGATGCTACTCCTGAGGAGTTTTCACAGACAATCAAGCTGCTTGAAGAAAAGGCAGAAATTCTTAGGAAATCTTCCCTGGTAACTGACAACACTACTCTTAGTATTCTCCTGAACCTCATTCTTGTTGATGACCTGAGAAAAATTACTGCTGAGCTTAATTCTCTAAGACGAAATGAATTAGTTGAATCTGAAAAAGCTGATCAAATAACATCTGAGTTAATTAAACTGATCAGCGATCAAATTGATCAGTGATCAAATGGATTGAGGAGTGATTATTTAGTTATTAGAGGAAATTTCAAAATGATTTAATTTTAAATTTCGACAATTTGGTCAGAAGTTTGTATTTCAAATAAATAATTATATAATAATTATTTATTTGAATATATCGACAAACTTCAAAAGCCAATTTCCAAAAATGCAAAGCATTTTGAAATTGGCTCATTATAGAGAAGTTAAAAAATATGAGATTAACGTAAAATGATACACCTGCAGTGTTCGGGAGAAATACAAGTCTCTTGGGTCAACCTTAATATAAGGGACTTCACTATTTTACTGTTGAATTGCTCCATATTATTTTTGGAACACGATGCAGTAGACAGAAGACCCACTTGGACAAATGAAGTTCAAGAGATATAATTTTGAGCGGCACTGCGGGTTTTTATATTTTTTTCTAAACTTTTATAGCAACAGGTTAAATAATATATGAAAATTAATAATGTACCCAATGAACAAGACCCTTTACAAAATATTATATATATCTCTCTACCAGATAAAACAGAGCGTGAAATTGAAGGGTTTACCATAAACAGTAAACATCTTATTCCTATTGAAGTACCTGAAGGCCAAGCAGAATGGGACTTGAAAGATCTTTCCTGGGAAATGATTGTTTCCGCTATGTTGAAAATTTTTGCCTATAATCCAAATCATGAAGAGATAGAATATTATAGAAATTTCATTTTTGCTGTACAGCCCAATCTTGTTTCAGAGCTCACAAAAACTGGAATTATTAAAGCTGAATCAAAAAATTTTGATTTAGCAGAAGAGATTTTTCTTTCATTAAATCATCTGGAACCCGAATCAGCAGCAACTTATCTAAATCTTGCTTTAGTATATGAAGAACAGGCAACACTCTTTGAAAAAACTGGCAGCCCGCTAGAAGAAGATTATATAGAAAAAGCTTTCACTGTGTATTTGGAAGGTCTTCAAAGGCATCCGGAATCATCAGATTTACATTTTTATGCAGGTTACTTCTTTTTAAAGAATCGTAATTTAGCAAAAACATTAGAACATTTTGACAGGTTTCTTACGCTAGCTCCTACTGACAGCAGAAGCCCTCAGGTTAAAGAAATAATTGATAAAATAAGTATGCAGGATAACGATGATCAACTATTTGCTGAAACCTTTGATTTGATTAAACTCGGGAAAGAAGCTGATGCAATCTCCAGGATAGATGAATATCTTCTCAGAAATCCAACAGTCTGGAACGCCTGGTTTCTTAAAGGTTGGGCATCAAGAAGAATTAATGATTACACAAATGGTAAACTGGCACTGGAAAAATGCCTTGTTTTTGAAAAAAATAATGTTGACGTTTATAATGAACTGGCAATTTGCTGCATGGAAATGCAAGAGTTTAAAGATGCTGAATTATATTTAAAAAAAGCATTGGCAATTGAGCCTGAAAATATCAAGATTATCTCGAATTTCGGTGTAATGAATATCAAAATGGGAAATACTGACGAAGCTCTTCGCTTTTTTCAGACGGCATTAGAATTTGACCCTGAGGATAAGATTGCTGCACAATATATAAAAATTATTACTGAAGAGGCTTGATCAGTGAACTCTTCTGCTACTTATACAACAAAGACTGTCAATCAGACCCTCCAATTGGGGAAAAAAATTGGTAATAAATGTATTCCTGGATCAATTATTTCACTTCGGGGTCCTTTAGGTTCGGGAAAAACAATAATTGCAAAAGGTGTTGCTTTAGCTATTGGTATTGTAGATCCTATTACAAGCCCTACATTTACTATTATTAATGAATATACCGGAAAAATTCCGTTGATTCACATAGATCTCTACCGAATTAAAAGTATTGAGGAGTTTGAGCTGCTGGGAGCTGAAGAATTGCTTTTCGGGATGAATATTACTATTATTGAATGGAGTGAATTAATTGATATGCTGCTGCCTGAAAATGCTATCAGAATAGAGATATCAATAAAAGAAGACTCTTCAAGATCTTTTTTCGTATCCGGGGTAACTATTTGAATGTAATTGCTTTTGACACAGCATCTGAATATCTCGATATCGCCCTGCGTATTGATCATAGGACTTTCATTCAGTACAAGAAAATAGGGTTAAAACACTCTGAATATCTTATCCCGAATATTAATGATTTATGTACCAGTGCGGATTTAAGAATTCAGGATTTAGATTTGATAATCTGTACTAGAGGACCGGGGTCCTTTACAGGGCTGCGGGTTGGAATGGCAACTGCAAAAGGTCTTGCCTATGGTCTTCAAAAACCCCTTGTTTCTGTTCCTACTTTAGATGTTTATGCTAATTGTTTATATAATAAAGATTTGATTGATGAAGACAGTAGAGTTGTAATTCCAGTAATTGATGCTAGAAAAAAGAGGTTTTATTGTGCACTCTACTCTGGTAATGTGAAAATATCCGATTCACTTGATATTTCAGCTGAAGATTTGTTTGATATACACATCCTGAAGAGTATGAATATATATTTTTCAGGTCCAGACGCAGAAATCCTGATAAGAATTCTACGTGAAACCAGACCGGAAATACATACAATGCATTTTTCTGTCCATCCTGCTGAATCAATTTCAGAAAAATTACTGAACATGGGAATACAGTATTTTGAAAATAATGGACCCGATTCCGTTACGCAAGGTCCCATCTACATTCGAAACAGCACTTAGAAAGAAAATACACAATTCTGCTTTACTTTTTGCTTATATATTACGATATATAATAGTACACAATACAATAAAATTTTTTATATGATTGTCTTATTTTTTTACGTAAATGCGGAGGATTCCATGAATTTAGATACATTAGATGCTGATATAATAATTATCGGAGGCGGTGCTGCCGGACTTTCCGCTGCTCAATATGGAGCAAGGGCAAATCTTAAAACTTTGCTCATTGAAGAAATTGCTCCGGGGGGACAAGCATTGGTTATTGATGATCTGGAAAATTATCCCGGATTTCCTGAAAAGATATCCGGTTTTGAATTTACACAGCGCTTAACGCAGCAGGCTCTTAATTTTGGCGCCGAAATTCTTAATGCAACAGTTAATTCAGTTGAAAAAAAAGATAATACATTTATAGTAAACACCTCAAAAGGGGTAAAACGTTCATATGTTATTATTTTGGCAACAGGTGCAAAGCATAAAATACTAAATATACCTGGTGAGAAAGAATTTACCGGAAAAGGTGTATCGTACTGTGCAACATGTGACGGACCTTTTTTCCGAGGGAAAAAAATGTTAGTTGTTGGTGGTGGTGATGCTGCATGCGATGAATCTATGTTTTTATCAAAACTTACCGATAAAGTTGTTCTGATACACCGAAGAGATCGTTTTAGAGCGCAAAAATCCCTTGTAGCCAATGTTACTCATAATAAAAATATTGAAATCCGATTAAATCATGAATTATTGGAAATTATTGGCGATGAGGATGGTAAAAGAGTTTCTAAAGTATCACTTCTAAACAACTTGGATGGTGTAACATATGAAGAAAACTTTGATGCAGTATTCATATTTGCAGGCTCTTTTCCGCAGAATTCTTTAGCTGCACATGCTGATAAGGATGAAGCTGGATATATTATTACTGATCAGAACATGCAGACAAATGAACCCGGATTCTTTGTCGTTGGAGATGTACGTGCAACACCTTTCAGACAACTTGTTGTAGCTGCTGGAGAGGGAGCTATCGCCAGTCATCGTGCCTCCCATTATATTGATGAATTAGCAGGTCAACAGTATATATAGAAATATAATCTGTAATGTAATGTAATTTATTTGACCATTTGCTTGACGCTGTTATCTTTACGTGCTCTAATTTATATATGAAAATACTAATGATCTCCAGTGAATCTGTGCCCTATGCAAAATCAGGAGGTTTAGCGGATGTTGTTACAGCGCTATCCAGAGAATTGATTGTTAAAGGGCATGATGTTAAAATATTAATTCCTCATTATGGATTTATTAACGATTCAACCATAGAGACATTCCCCAGGATTTTGCACATAATAAATGATTGTGCAGACATCTCTTTCAGGGTAGCTAAAAAAGTTTTACATACAATTGAATTTTTATTCTTTCAGCATCCGCTATTTCATGAACGACTTGGAATGTATGGAGATCCTGGTAGCCCTCCCTATTCTGACAATATGTACAGATTTACTCTGTTTAATTATGCTGTTTTTGAAATTTGCAGAGAGTTAAACTGGTTTCCGGATGTTTTCCACTGTCATGATTGGCCTACGGGAATTCTTCCGGTATTATTAAATAAAAGTAAAGATAAAATGTTTGAAAAAACTGTCAGTGTGATGACTATTCATAATCTGGGTTATCAGGGGAATTTTTCGAAACACGATATTCATTTCACAAATCTCAAGGCTGACGAACTTATAACAACTCACAACCGTATCTCCGGGGATGTGAAAGAGATCAATTTTCTTGCTTCAGGTATTCTCTATGCAAATCAAATCACTACTGTTTCTAAAACATATGCATCGGAAATACAGAGTCATGAACAAGGTGCCGGGTTACATGAGTTACTGCGGAAACGAAAAAATAATTTATGGGGTATTTTAAATGGGGTTGACTATACTGAATGGAACCCTGAAAAAGACCCGTACTTGCCACTGCATTACTCTTCTCACTCCCAAGATAATAAGGCAACTCTTAAAGCAGAACTGCAAAGGCAAATGAAACTTGAAATAAATCCTGATATACCTGTTATTGGTATGGTTTCACGTTTAGCTGATCAGAAAGGATTCAGAGAGCTTTGCGGAGGAAGCCCATCTTCACTTGAAAGAATACTGCATGATTTTCCAGTTCAGATAGTTATTGTAGGAACCGGCGATCCTGCTACAGAAAATTCTTTAACAGAACTTTCTGTTATTTTTAATAATTTAGCTGTATCGATAACATTCAGTAATTATCTTGCCCATCTTATCGAGGCAGGTTCAGATTTCTTTCTTATGCCAAGCAGGTATGAGCCCTGCGGACTTAATCAAATATACTCATTACGGTATGGAACAATCCCAATAGTGAGAAAGACAGGTGGATTAGCAGATACCGTGGAACCTTTTACTGAAGATTTTTCTGCAGGTACTGGAATTGTATTTGATTTTATGTCAGGAGAAGCAATTTATCACGCTGTAGAACAAGCTGACAGACTCTGGAGAGTTGCCGGAAGAAAGCTTCATGAGATACGTTACCGTTGTATGAATATGCGATTTGAGTGGAATTCATCA
>JADHUD010000174.1 GCA_016784705.1 Spirochaetia bacterium
GTATTTTCAAATCAGATGAGGATATTTGAACGTGAAAATAGATATTAACCAGGAAAAATGTCTGGGTTGCGGATTTTGCAAAGAACGGGTACCGTCAATCTTTTTTCTTGATGGATATGCTGCAAGGTTGACAGAACTCGGTGAGAATATAGATGACGGTAATGAAATACTCATAAGGCAACTGAAAGAGGCTGCAGAAATCTGTCCAGCCCAAACACTGAAAGTCGGTTAGTGGGCTCCTCCGGCACAAGCAAAGCCCTAGCTGAGTACTCTCAGCCGCTGAGTACTCTCAGCCGCTGAGTACTCTCAGCCGCTGAGTACTCTCAGCCTCTACACCCCGGTCATTGATCTGACAAACCGTGTCAGCCCTTCAATCTCCCCGTCAGAAAATTCCCGAGGTATGATAATAGGGTAGTTTTCTCCAGGTGGAAGTAGAATTCCCATCTCAAGAGCTTTTTTAAATAACTCGATATAGGAAACCTGATCCATTTTGGTGTTTATATAGGGTCCGCGCCTGTCCCAGGTGAAAACATCAATTAACCGCTGGAATTCCGATCCTTTACCGGTAGTGCTGTGCATCTCTCTGATTAACAGCGAAATAGTTTTTACCATAGCATCTACCAGAAATGGGGAAATCATATCTCCAGGCGGCATTTTTGCTGCCAGAGCTTTGTTTCTGATACATACAATATCCGGGATAAAATTTCCGGGAAACGGTATGACTGGAACAAGCAGTTCATGTGAAAACTTTTTCTCGGCAAGAAAAGGTCTCCAGAAAGCCACTTTCCCCTTATCACTGTCTGACATTGCCGGATCATTAATAACATTATGCGTAATTTTTGAACCTGCTGCACCAGAAAGTGCTTCAAGCGTCCTTTCCCTGTTTGCATAGAGGCGGAAATAGAGATAATCAGGAAACATCAGTTTGAGAATTTTCTCAAGCCTTCCGTCATATACCGAAGGATACTCTGCCAAAAGTCCCCTTGAAGCGGTTGATTTCATGACCTGAGGCATGCCCTCAGGGCGATGCCCGAGAATTGCCCGGCCATTGTTCTGAAAAAGATCTATATAACGTTTCCCATGTAAATCGTACAATCGATATCCGCGGGCTCTCGCTATAATGGGCATATTATAAGTTGGTTGATTTATCTCTCTTGCCATAACCGCTATCTTATCAGTCTTGTGCTATTTTCTCAAGCCGTGCATATTTAGGAATAAATTTGGCTGTCTTTCCTGTATCAAACCAGACCGTTACCACTTCACGGCCGTTTTCCACTCTGGATTCAGTGATATTGCCAGGTCCATACTGTTCGTGATATACACGGTCGCCTGCTGTATAGACGGCAGACGAGACTCCTTTTGAGGGACTGCTGCCATCCGCTTCAAACAGCGGGTTTCTGCGCTTTGGAGAATCAAGCTGAATCTGCTTTCCAAAACCTGGATTTCTACCAATTCCTGACCGATTAGTATCTGAAAAAATTTGAGTATCAGGTGCTGTTCTGAATCCTGAATTATAATCGGTGCTGCCTGCTGAACTGGAACCAAAGCCGGAACCAAACGGCGGAACACCTTCAATTCTGATACAATCCTTCGGAATTTCATGTAGGAACCGAGAGGGCATCTGATAGCTGCTCCGACCCCAGATAGACCGTTTTCGACATGCGGTAAAATAGAGTAAATGTTTTGCCCGGGTAATACTCACATAGAATATTCTACGCTCTTCCTCAATATCATCATCAGACTCATTTGCCCGCCCGGGAAACAAGCCCTCTTCCATCCCTGAAATTATTACCCGGTCAAATTCAAGACCTTTGGTATTATGCATGGTAATCAGGGTTACTCCCGGTTTATCAGATGGGTCCTGCTTGCCGATGCGTGCGGGATCCAGTTCAAGAGACTCCAAAAAGAGCGACAACCCCGCACGGCCGGGCGGATAGACACTGGCGGCATTCACCAGCTCTTCCAAATTGTTTACCTTCTGGGTCAGGGCTATCTGATCCTGCCGGCGATGATATTCAAGGATTCCAGACTCTTTTAAAGCAGTCTGTGTCACCCCGGCAAGATCGGTTTTCTCAAGATTCTCTACAGCAGCGGTATACCAGGAAAGAAAATCTTCTGCTCCCTGCTTTGCCTTTCCCCGAAGCATTTTCAGAGAGTTCCGCAAACCTGCGGGACAATTTCCATACTCACCTTCTGCCTCTTTCAGAATCTTCTCAAGTGAGACATCACCAATTCCCCGTGCCGGTTTATTTATTACTCTTCTAAAGGCAACTTCATCGGCAGGGTTTAGTATAAGGGCAAGAATCGCCAGCGCATCCTTCACCTCTTCCCGATCATAGAATCTAAGTGCACCAACTATTTTATATGGTATTCCCATACGCATAAAAACCGTCTCGAAAGCCGCTGATTGTGCATTTGTTCTATACAGAATTGCGGTTCCATCATAGTTTGAATCTGAATCGACCAAATCAGCACAGAATCGCGCCTCTGCAAACTGATCTTCAAAGAAGAGAAGTTTTCCCTTCTCCCCTTCCGGCTTTTTTGTCCACAGAGTTTTTCCATGGCGGCCGATATTGTTACTCACTACACTTTCAGCTATTTTCAGGATGTTTCCATCGGACCGGTAATTCTCTTCAAGTTTTATTACCCGGGTATTGGGGAATTTATCCGGGAATGTGAGAATGTTCATCAGCTCAGCACCGCGAAACCGGTATATTGACTGGTCATCATCACCCACCACACAGAGAAAGGAGCCTTCACCATAAAGCTGCTGCAGAAGCTGATACTGGGCAACATTTGAATCCTGATATTCATCTACCAGAATTGCCCTGAAACGGTTCTGAATACTTTGTCGAACTGCAGGATTGTTTTTTAACAGCTCCACCGAACGGGAGATCAGATCGCCGAAATCCGCGTTGCCGATTCCCCGGAGTTTTCTGTCATATGCTTCATACATCTCCGGAAATCCGGGATCTCTGCTTATAACAGACAGATCATCTCCGGGGCGAAGGCAGTAGTCTTTTGCTTTACTGATTGACCGCACAAAGGGTTTGAGCTCCACTCTCTTATACTTCGGGTAGAGGCTGTGCAGCAAGGTCAGAGAATCCTCATCATCGTAGATAGTAAAGCTGTCGGATAATGCCAGTTTATCAGCATTTCTTCTGAGAAGCCATGCACCGAAAGAGTGGAACGTTTTTACCATAACATTATCAGAGCCTTCAGCCATGGATAAAACCCGATCTTTCATCTCTGCTGCTGCCTTATTGGTAAATGTTACCGCCAGTATTGACCGGGGATTACAGTTGAGATCATTCACCAAATAGGCTATTTTGGCGGTAATTACCCGTGTTTTCCCCGATCCGGCACCGGCAAGTACCAGCAGCGGATCTGTACACTCCAGAACAGCCGTTTTCTGCTGTTCATTCAGAGATTGTAAATACTCTTTTTTACTGCCTGTATGTATCTTCATATAGCTGCTTTTATGGGTACTGCTTCAAGATCAATGCCGATTCTTCTCCGAATGCCGCATCGAATTACATCTCCCGGTTTCCCGGAATCTGTGAGGACAACCGTTGAACCATCAACTTCCGGAGCCTGGGCAAACAGTCTGCCTATCAGCAGATCTTCCCCCTCAATTTTCTCCTCTATAAGTACGTCAAAATCACGGCCAATCCAGCGATCAAGCCGCTGTTCTGTGATACTTAGCTGCAGCAGTTCCAACTCCTTTTTATAACCTTCAGCACGGACAGAAGCTCTTTTATGGGACGCGGGCGTCCGCTCAGTAAAAGCCGGGGTTCCTTCTTCGGGAGAATAGATAAAAATTCCAGCCCAGTCAAGCCGGGCTTTTTCGGTAAAATCAAGCAGTTCATTAAAATGGGTTCTTCGTTCACCGGGAAAACCCAGCATGAAGGTAGATCTGATTACTGCATCAGGTAGTGTTTCCCGAATTCCGGCAATCAATTCCAGATACTTCGCCGCAGAACCTCTTCTCCCCATCCCGCGAAGCACCGGTACTGCCGCATGCTGAAAAGGAATATCAAAATAGGGAAGGATATTCTGCCGCTCCTTCACCAGCTGCGGAAGCCCGGCCGGGAAATCATCGGGATGTATGTAGAGCATTCTCAGAATATGCTGCCCCTCTAGAGATGAGAGTGTATTCAGCAAATCGAGAAATTTATCCTGTTCAAAGCTTTTTTTCAGTTCCCGTCTATTCCCGGTTTTCAATTCTGTCCCATAGGCGGCAAGATCCTGAGCTATCAGGTTGATTTCAGTAACTCCCAGACCGATCAGCTCTTCTGCATCATGTACAATATCATCAAACGGCCGGCTTCTCAGATCTCCGCGTATCAGCGGTATAGCACAGTATCTACAATGATGGCTGCATCCCTCAGAAATTTTCAGATACGCACTACCCGGGAAAGAGAAGAGTTTTTTTCTGGTAAAATATTCACGCTCAGGTAAGTCCGGATAGAGCTCAGCCCGTTCACCATGCATGATCTGCTCTGCAAAAATGGGGATCTCAGCAAGGTTCATATTTCCAAAAAACCCATCTGCTTCAACTAAATCACTACTTATCTGTTTGCCGTACCGTTCTGACAGGCATCCTGCCATAATAATTTTTTTATCCGGATAGTGTGCCCGAAGTTCAAAGAGCGTGTTCAGGGACTCTTCCCGAGCCGGTTCAATAAAACCGCAGGTATTCACAATTATCAGGTCTGCATCTTCGGAGAGTTCACTGTACTCCCATGTCCCGGTTTCCTTAAGTGAATTAAGCATTACTTCTGCATCAACCTGGTTTTTAGCACAACCAAGGTTCTCAATATATACTTTTTTTATCGGTAATTTCATATCCGATAGTGTCCGGTTACCGCATGCTAATGTCAAGACCAATGCCCATCTAATCGGTTCTAATCGGATAGCCCTCGGATAGCCCCCGAACATACGGAAAATGTCGAATACGGAAAAACTCGAGTAAAAAAGCACACACAACTGCTGTGTTTTATAGTGTGTTCAATGCTATCACAGCCGCAAATACACCATATAAGCAGTTATTTATATTTTTTTTGTTGACAAATATCTGTATTCCATGCAAGCATTTCGAAAGGTGTAAATATTCAAAGGGCAAGTACATGGAAATGTGTACACGCAAAGTCACAGGGCTAAAAGAGAAATTTCATGCCGGCTGGGCCGCAATATTTAGTACCAGGAAGTAACATTATTATTTGAGCAGACTCATGCCTGAAATATATGAAATTGCAGTTGATTTCATATGAATTGATTGGCAGGTTTACGTCTCAAGACTCATTAAGTAATATTCATTCCTGTAAAAAATGATATTGTGCGTGTAATGTATTCTATACAAAGCCCCAGTTTACTCCGGGGCTTTTTTACGCGCGGGAACCGGCAATAGCCTGTAGGGCATTTTGCAACAAATATCATTTAGGGAGTGAACGATGAAAGAAAAAGCATTGAAAGATCTTGCTGTAGGCATCGACCTGGGGACATCAAATCTTCTGATTTATGTTGAGGGTCAGGGGACTGTATTTAACGAGCCCTCTATAATTGCCATAGATAAGGCAAC
>JADHUD010000175.1 GCA_016784705.1 Spirochaetia bacterium
AAAGGATCATAAAAAGTATCATCCTGCACTTGCAGTGCATTCCATTGATACGCTATATTAAGTGCCTCTTTGCCCTCCTCTGTCTCAATAATTTTCAGCAGTGCATCAACAATTTTTTTGCGCATTTCCTGCGGCATTGATGGAATAAACTGAACTCCGTCATTGGGAATATCGGTTGTTACACCAATAATTACCACATCATCCATAACATTGGGATAGTCTGCTTCAACACGGGTTCTTGCATCAACATAGGTAGCACCTGCATCAACATCACCATTAAGCACTGCTGCTACAACTGCATCATGGCTGCCTGCATCTACAATACCCTTGAGGTCGGAATCAGGATTAACTCCTGCTGCACGCATGGTTAACATTGGAATAATCCAGCCGCTGGTTGAAAGCGGATCAGGGCGCGCAAATGTTTTTCCGGCAAGATCTGCAGGAGAGTTGATCCCGCTGTCTTTTCTTGCAATCAGCTGACCATTATAGGTTGGGCTCCCGTAGCGAACTGAAACAAGAGCTGCATCGGCATAACCACGCTCAGCTGCTAAAACATAGGCAAAAGTAGCAAGAGATGCCATGTGGGCTTCAGCTGGGACACTGCCCATAGCCTCTATAACACCAGCATATTCAGTAGCCACGTTTGTATCAAAATAGTAACCGGTTTCTGCATGAAGCAAATCGGCTACAGCCTGTGCTCCCGCAGCAACTCTCTCCATCTCCCCGGAAGGAACAAAAGACCAGACTATGGGATTTTCTTCCGATCCAAGCGGTGCCTCTTCAGAACCTGCACCGAATACGGGCAGTGCAAAAAGAATCAATCCAACTAATACGAGCAATAAAACAAGTTTTTTCACCTAAAAGCCTCCTTAAAAACTTTTTCCGATTTACAGACCATATCACAACGAATTGTAAAAATGACCTCTTTTCATCAATTATAACCTCCACACGGTTATCACACAATGCTTTTTTCAGAAATTGTATTTTTTGAGATACCAGATAATAGTCTTCCTTAAGCCGTCTTCAAGATCAGTTTCCGGAATCCAACCCAGCTTTTCTTTAATTTTAGCGTGATCCAGGGCATAACGTCTATCATGTCCGAGCCGATCCTTCACAAAAGTGAGCAGTCCCAGAAGTCTTTTACGGGAAAGACCTGCTTCTTCTGCCAGCATACAGCACAGCATCTGAACAAGATCTATATTCTTAATCTCTTCTCCACTCCCCACAGCATAGGATTCCCCAGTCTCTCCTGTTTGAGCAATATTCCAGATTGCTTTAACATGATCGCCGACATACAACCACTCTCTTACCTGCATGCCATCTCCATAGATAGGCAGTTTTTTTCCGGTAACCATACGGCTGATCATAGACGGTATCAGTTTCTCCTCATGCTGGTTCGGACCATAATTATTTGAGCTGTAAGAGAGTGTCACAGGCAGCCCATAGGTATGGTAATACGATTTTACCAGGTGATCCGCTGCTGCTTTTGAAGCAGCATAGGGATTACGAGGCTGATAGGAAGAGACTTCGGAAAACTTGCCGGAAATCCCTAGAGAGCCAAACTCTTCATCGGTGCTTATCTGATGAAAAAGAACATCCTCTCTGCCTTTCCAATATGCCTGTGCTGTTTCCAGCAGAGAAAAAGTCCCGTTTACATTCGTCCGTACAAACCTTCCCGGATCAATTATTGAAGTATCAACATGGGTTTCTGCAGCAAAATGTATAACTGTATCTATTTCAAACTGCTCGAAAACGCTGAATAGAGTCTCTGGATCGTTTATATCACCCTTTTGAAAAAAGAATCTTTCATCCCCCAACAATTTCTGTGCAGAATTCAGATAATCAGTTCCGTTTCCGTTTCCGTTTCCGTTTACGTTTGCCTGGGGGGAGGCATAGGTCAGGAGATCATAGACAATAACTCTGCCGGTAAAACTGCTCTGATTTGACAGGTGATGTACAAAATTTGAACCGATAAAACCGGCTCCGCCAGTAACCAATATGTTTTTTAATGTTCTCATATACTCTATTATACATGTGTTTTTCTATTTTGTGCATAATTTTACCAGCTTTGTTCCAAAAGATTAAGACTGTTTTAACTTCTCTCACCCGTTTAAGAATAAATTCTCAATATCGGTTAAAGAAATCTCTGAAAGATCTGCAATATGAAGATTACAACTGCTGCCGTTCACTGAAGTTCCGATTCCTACTGATTTCATTCCTGCAGCTTGTATGCCTTCTATTCCCGGCTGTGCATCCTCAAATCCAACACATTCATCAGGCAATAGATGTATACCTTCAGAAGCAGCAATAAATATTTCAGGATCCGGTTTTCCAAAAGCAATATCTGATACAGGTACAATAAAGTCAAAAAATTTCATTAACCCCAGTTTATCAACAATATATCCTGCATTCCTGCTTGCAGAAGCCAAAGCAGTTTTTACCCCTATTTTTCGTAATTGAGAGAGAATTTCCTTAGTACCAGGCAGAATATCGCTATCTGAAAGATTCTCGAGCAATTCAAGATAACGTCGATTTTTTTTCTCAGTCATAACCTGAATCTCTGCTTCGTTCAGTACCCGGTTATTTACTTCAGCAATAATCAACAGGGATTCAATTCGCGAGACACCGCGAAGCCGATGATTAATTTCTCTGTTAAAAGTCCATCCCATCCCGTCCGCTAAATATTTCCATGCCTGATAATGATAATCATCTGTAGAGGTAATAACTCCATCTAAATCAAATACAGCCCCTTTAAATTCCGGTCCCGTTTTTACTTTCACGGGTTTATCATTAACTATAATTTTTTTATTTCGGTGCACTACCTCAATATTTTTCTGTGTTCCCGCAGAACATGGTTTCTTGCATATGTATTCAGTCCACTGTGAATTTATCCGGATTGAAAGTAATCCGGAGCTTGTCATAAGAGAAAATTTCAATTCTTCCCAGTTGACAGGAAAAGGATGAGGATATATCCAGGGGATACCCTCTTTATACCGTAAGCCCGCAAAACCAAACACAACCATCATCCATGACCCTGCCATAGAGGCAGTATGGAGTCCTTCACTGGTATTCCCCTGCAGATCCTCAATGTCCACAAAAGCAGTGGATCGTGCATACTTTTTCCCTATATCGTCATATCCCAGTTCCAGCGCAATTATGCCCTGGATACAGGCAGAAAGAGAACTGTCTCCAGTAGTTAACGGTTCATAATAATCAAAGTCACGTTTCTTTTGAGAAAATGAGAATTGATCATGAAGCAGCAGCAGTGAAAGAATGGTGTCTGCCTGTTTAATAACCTGATGCCGATATATCACCAGAGGATGATAATGCAGCAGCAGCGGAAATTTCGTACGAGGAGTTTCTGAAAGGTTCCACCTTTCTCTCTCAAGAAATGCATCATCCTGCAGATGTATGCCGAGTTCTGCATTATAGGGCAGAAACATCAGCTCAGCTGCACGGTTCCATTCTAGAGCCTCGCTCTCAGCAAGGGATATCTTAAGATGCAGTTCTTTACTAAACTCAGGGAAGCTCTTTTCCAGCTTATAATACCAGAAGGCTGCTTTTTTCAGGTGATTGGCAGCCATGGAATTTGTGTAATAATTATTATTGACAAGGGCTGAATACTCATCGGGGCCGGTTACTTCATTAATACAGAATTTCTCCATTTTCTGAGAATTGAAAAAGCCTAAAGATATCCACAGCCTTGCGGTCTCAAAAAGCATCTCTGCACCGCCCTCAAGCATCAGCGTCTCGTCACCGGTTATCTCAACATATTGCATTAAGCTGAAGATAATATCGGCATTGATGTGATACTGAGCAGTTCCAGCAGGAAAATATGCTGATGCTTCCTCTCCATTTATTGTCCTCCAGGGATATAATGCCCCTTTTTCTGCCAGTTCGACGGCTCTTTCTCTGGCATAATCCAGGATAGAAATTCGATATTTCAGCAGGCTGCGTGCTATTGCAGGGCTGGTACTTGTAAAAAAAGGCATCGCATAGATTTCAGTATCCCAGAAATAGTGACCTTCATAACCGCTTCCCGTAAGACCTTTCGAAGAGAGGCTGGTAGTCCCGTCTTTCCCGGTCGATTGATATAACTGAAATAGATTAAAACGCAATGTTTTCTGGAATTCAGGATCACCCGAAATAATCACATCACTTGATTCCCAAAAGGTGCTGAGATTTTTTCTTTGCAGTTCTGCAAGACCGTTGTAGCCAAGATGTATTCCCGTATCAAGACTTTCCTGATACGCTGAATAGAGTTGATCTTCATACTTATTTTCATCTGTGCAATAGAAATAAATTTTTTCAATCTCTAGCAGAGAAGAACTCTTATTAACCGTACTATCAGGTGCCGGAGAACTTATGCAATAGAATGGGGATCCATTTTCAGTTACCGGTACATCAACACATTCCTGTCCGGTTATAACTGTGAGTGCATTACCGCACAGTAACGAAAGACCGCTGTTTTTTGTCCGGAACAGTGTCTGAACAGAAAAATACTTCTCTCTCTTTTCCTCAATCCGGGATATTTGCACCAGAGGTGAAACCTCATGAGAACTGCCGGTTCTCGGATCTCCCGTCTTATGCGGCCGGCTGGGCGGCAGGACTGTTCCTGAAAGTATAGTAACTGGATATTCTCCCTGATGTTCAATGCTGGTCCGCATAGCACCAATATTTTTATGCTGATACGATACCAAATGTTCCCAGGTAATCCGCAGGAGATCTCCATTAGGACTCTCCCATGCAACCTCTCTGGTTAATGTACCATTCTTGAGATCAAGCTCACGGTTAAAGGAGATTACTTTCCCTGACAGCAGAGAAAACTTATACTCACCGGAATATATTTCCACAAACCTGCAATCCGGAACATCCAGCATTTTCTGATTGAATTCAGCATACCCAAAAGCCCATTCACCATACACTATGGGAACACTCTCATAGAAACCATTTACAAATACTCCGGGATGGAAAGCTGGAGTTCTTTCACTGAAAAACCCCCGCAAACCAAAAAAACCATTTCCCAGCGAGAAGATACTCTCCATCTGTGCATTGGAATTTAGATCAAATGAATTTTGAGAAATTTTCCAACTATCATTGCTGCCTTGCAAGTGCACTATTTCACCTCTTTCAACCAGAGTAAATCCCAGGGCTGCAGACAAAGATCTTTCTGATACAATTTTCCGGTAATGATATCTATCAACTCCAGAGGTGACTTTCTAAAGTACAGATCGGCTTGTCTCATAATCTGCGGTGAGTCGGAAAAATTTGCAAGAACCAGAAGATCACCATCCACCCCGCCTCTGGCATACCCTAGAATATATCTATGTTCTTGATCAACTATTCTGCAGGATCCCATACTGAATGCAGATTCTTTTTTTCTGATTAAAAAGAGCTGCTGGATTTCCTGGAAAAGAACTGCAGCCGGTTTTTCTCTGTCTGAAAGGTTCGCAGTTGCAGCCCAGTCAAAAACTGGTCTGTGAATCCATCGGGAATCAAAACCTTGCAGCTCTTTCTGATCAGCACCAGCAAAATGAGTATAGTCATTCAGCATTCCCAGCTCATCACCCAGATAAAG
>JADHUD010000176.1 GCA_016784705.1 Spirochaetia bacterium
CTAGAATATTTGAAGAAACATAAAAAAAATAATTTTGTTTGTCAGTTAGCTCCGCTGTATCGAGAGGATCTCTCTCAAAGATTTTCAAGTTTCTTATCAAGGATAGGATTACCATAAGAAATCATTCTTGGCGATAGTCAAAAAATGGTGCAAAATATGGGTAATTCTGAGTATATGTTTGACATACATTACATCTTAGCTTAATCTAATAAAGAAAGGCACAAAACACAAACCCTGTATTACTTAAGAGTGATTAGATAAAGGAGTTTTGTTAATTTGCAGGTACTTTCCAAATTTACTTTATTGGGAGGGATTTATGTTTGCAGATGCATATGATATTACAAAGTCATTTACACGACCAGTTGTTATTTCAACTCGCATGTACGATAACAAAGTTGACTGTGGGTGTGGGGCATTTTTAGTGCTAAATAAGGATGGATGGATAGTAACTGTAGCACATTTGTTAAATTCATATGCGGTTTATCAGCAAAACTTAAAAGAAATCGCAGAATTAGAAGAGAAAAAATTACGAATTCAAAATGATGGTAGTCTTAACTTAAAACAAAAACAAAGCAAATTGAGGAAATTGAAACCGAATCAAAAATGGATAAAAAACCACTCATTTTGGTGGGGTAATGATAATTTAAAACTTAAAGACGTAATCATAATTGGAGAAGCTGACCTTGCAATTGGGCGTTTGGAATCCTTTAATCCAGAATCTATTAAGAATTATCCAATCTTAAAAAATCCTAGGAATTTAAGATTGGGAACCAGTTTGTGCAAGCTTGGATATCCTTTCCATAATATCTCTGCTACTTATGATGAAACTTTAAATTCATTTCGTTTACAACCTGGAGCGATACCTATACCCCGGTTTCCTATGGAGGGTATTTATACTCGAAATCTCATTATTGGAAAGTCTAAAAGTGGGAAAGTTGACATTAAATTTTTAGAAACTTCTACACCAGGCTTACGTGGACAGAGTGGAGGTCCGATTTTTGACAAATATGGGAATGTCTGGGCTATACAGAGTCATACAAGGCATCTTCCTCTTGGATTTAGCCCTAAATTAATGAGGAATAACAAGGAAATTGAAGAAAATCAATTTATAAATGTTGGAATGGGTGTTCATCCGGAGACGCTTGTAAATCTTCTAGTAGAGAATAAAATTGAATTTTCATTATCTGATAGTTGATGGCTGTAACTGGTCTATAAGTATGAACCAATATATTCGAGAGTAAACATTTCATGTAATTATATCTCTGTTATGATGTAATAGTAAATCTAAGTGAGATTATGAGAGATTATGAAGTCAGATAAGTATGAAACATTTAGAGAAAATGTCAAAAATGAACTCGAGTCCTTATATCTCAAAGCAAAGAATGTAGACGAGTTAGCGTATATTTTTTCCCTGTTAGGGCTTAATTCTGGCATAGAGGATTTTGGGTGGCAACCAATTAATGAGACTCTCAATCTAGTTGAAGACTTTATTTCAATATCTAACTCTCCGTTGAGAAATCCTTCAAAAATCCGGCTAATGCTTTTAATGTACTGCCAGATAACTGAAGCAAGTTTTCTTTATCATATTATCTATAATATGTTGCTGACTATAGATAATGAAGAGCCACCCCGATTGTTCAACTTCTTAGACAAATATAGAGGTCCTGTTCCTCCAACTATTAATACTAAAATTAAGTCAATAAAAGAGTTGGCAATGAAACATAAACTTGATGGAATAATAGATATTTTTAGTAAAATTTATAATTCAGATATAAGAAATGCTGTAACCCATGCGGATTTCATCCTACATGAAAATGAACTTAGATTAAAACATCGAGGTGATCAGATTGGGAAAATACATTTCGAAGTAGTAACTGAACTTGTCAATTTTGCTGTACTGTTTTTTCAGACGTTTTTCCAGATAACTTATGAACACAAGTCCTCATATAAGAATGGTTATGTGATTTCAAATAGGAAAGATAAAGCAGGCAAACCGCTCTCATCAATTGAAGTAATTGTTGATGAATCAGGTCTTTTATCTGGATTCCAGACAAGTGATCCTTATCCTATATGGTGAAATTTTTTTAACCTACTAAATTACAAATCAACAATTTAACTGCACAGTAAATGCACATATAATTGCACCTGCCTGTTTAAGGAAGGTTATGAAGAACCCGTGTTTGTACTCTAGCTCATTACTTTCTCAACATTTCAATAATCAAAATCCTGACATTGTGACCCTCTGATGCTCTAACTACAATTACCGTATGTTAGGATTAGAAAAAGATCAGATGATCGGGTACCGAGATCAGGCAATCTCCGCTTTACAGGCAGTCATGCTCAGTGGATCGTCGTATGAGATCACTCATGCAGATGGCTCTAAGCAGCGGGTGACAAGAGCCAATATTGCAGAGATCCAGGAAGTCATTCACTTCTGGCAGCAGGAGCTCGATATCCTTGAGGGATTAGGAGGTCCACTGCATGTCAGACCGAACTTCTAAGATCTCAACACTCGATCGCTTCATTTCCTATATCTCCCCCTCAGTTGGGATCAAACGCATCCAGGCAAAAGCTGCAATCGATGTCTTTGCTCATGGCGGAGGTGGGGGCTATACCGGAAAAAAGACCCGGCATGGACTGTCGAATACCCTGCCGGTCGGAGATGATACCGATTACTCATTAGCACAGCTCAGGAACTATTCCCGTTCTCTGGTGACCTATACCTCTATCGGAGCCGGGGCAGTCTATATCAATGCCTCCAATACCATCGGGACAGGGCTCAAGATGCAGCCTTCGATCCTGGAGAATGTGGTTCCCTTATCCAAGAAACAGATCGAGAAGCTTCAGATCCAGATCAAACAGCGGTGGAAACTCTGGGCTGAGAGCACCGATTGTGATTTCCACGGACAGTTCACCTTCAACCAGCTGCAGTTCCTTATGTACCTCTCAAAACTCACCAGTGGGGATGTCCTAGTGACTCTGCCCCTGGCTCATGAGGACCGGACAGTGAACTCTTTGAAAGTGAACATCATTGAGGCTGACCGGGTACGAAATGATCACCTGAAAAGTAACAGTAAAACTCTGGTAAACGGGGTGAAGCTTGATGCTCAGGGAAGACCGGTCGGGGTGTATATTCACCCTTCAGAAAATCAGCTTGAAGACAATTCTGCTACGTATGTTCCCTTCATTGGAACAAAAAGTAAAAGACGCAATGCCTTTCTCTGCTATACGCCGAAACGACCGAAAGAGTACCGGGGCAAACCCTTTCTTTCTCCTGTGACTGAGACCATCAAGAAACTGGACCGGTATTTTGAGAATGAGATCACTGCCAGTGAAGTGAATTCACTATTTGGATTATTCATCAAGACCCCATCTGGAGACGGTAGTTCTATTCTTGGGAAGACTCCCATTACCCGGAATCCTGAGACCACCTATCCTGATGCTCCTGATTATTCTCTCGAACCCGGCGTGGTTCTGCAGGGAAGACCGGGAGATGAAGTCCAGAGTTTTGATCCCGCAAGACCAAACTCAGCCTTCGGGGAGTTTATCAAATCCTCCCTGGTTCTGGTCGGCATGGGCTTGCAGATTCCCTATGAGATCCTTATCCAGTTTTTTTCCTCATCCTACTCTGCCAGCAAGGCAGCACAGAATGAGTATTGGAAGACTGTTCGAAGAGACCGCAATGACTTCGCTCTCTTCTGCCAGCATATCTATGAAGAGTGGCTGACTGAAGAGGTCCTGCAGGGACGGATCAGCTGTCCCGGCTTCTTCGATGATATAGCAACCAGACGAGCCTATTGCCATGCCTCCTGGGTGGGGATCGCTCCTGGGCAGATCAATCCTGCAGTGGAAGTGAAAGCTGCCATTGACCGAATCAACGGCAAACTCTCTTCCAGGAAGAAGGAATCAGCAGCGCTCGGCTTCGATCTTGATGAAGTTCTCGATGACCTGCATGACGAGATGGAGGAGATGAAGAGCAGAGGGCTCTACCAGGAGGCACCTATACCTGAAAAAG
Source organism: Spirochaetia bacterium (assembly GCA_016784705.1). Lineage (GTDB taxonomy): Bacteria > Spirochaetota > Spirochaetia > JABMQR01 > JABMQR01 > JABMQR01. The sequence goes on from JADHUD010000176.1 coordinate 4,016, forward strand.
AGGAAGAAGCATGAGAGGTTTATGGGCAATCGATACGACCTACAGCTCTGATCTGGCAGCTATCCAGACTATGAATTATTCCGTCCAGGACCGTAAGGACCTGGAGACAGCCTTTGAAGAGGTTGCTGCTCCCTACTGGATAGAAGGGAAAACCGCCTGCATCAAGCTCCAGGGAGTACTCTCCCGGCAGTGGTCCTTTGAGACCTGGCTGCTTGGAGGCCTGCCTACCGGGTATCTGCAGCATGTCTTTGGACAAGCCGTGGCTGATCCGGCAGTAGAGAAGATTCAACTCTACTTCGATTCTCCTGGCGGGGAGGTTTCAGGCTTAAGTGAGTTCGCTCAAGTCATCAGAACCTCACCGAAACCGGTTCATGCCCATATATCAGGGCATTGCACCTCAGGTGCCTATTGGCTGGCGTCCCAGGCAGGGAGGATCTCTGCTTCGAAGACCTCGATGATCGGGTCCATCGGAGCCTTCATCAGTTTCAGAAAAGCAAAGGACTCCGGCTATGAAGAAGTGATCTACCGCTCCTCAGAGCATAAAGCTCCCGATCCTGAAAGTGCTGAGGGAAAGAGTGAATACCAGAAGCTGGTATCAGGGATAGCAGAGCTATTCGAAGCAGATGTGGCTGATGGTCGGGGTGTCCCGGTAAAGACGGTGCAGGAGACCTACGGGCAGGGAAAAGTCTTCCTGGCTGAGGAAGCACTTACACTTGGACTGATTGATGAACTCATCAACAGTATCGATCTCGCATACGAACCGGGTGAGAGCCTGGAATCTATAGGAGGCAGTATGAAAACAGAGAAGCAGAAAGCAGAAGAGATCGATAAGACTCCTGCTGCAGCTGTAACGGATGATTCGAACGCTCACGTGACTGCCGAAGCAGAACGTGAACGAATCACAGCGATCTTGGGACTTGGCGGTCCTGAAGAGATCACCAGAGAAGCCATCAACTCCGGCTGGAGTGTTGAAGAGGCGGCAGTGAAAGTCAATGCCCATCTCAAAAGCCAGCTTGAGCAGATGAAGGCTGGACGAAAAGAAGATGCCAAGGTCCTGGAGCATATCCCGCAGGAACCGGCAGGGGAAGTTGTTCCCTCGAAGAATCAGGTGAACATCTTCGGCATTGATCGGGCAAGCATCGATGCCGAGCTCGATCGATTGGGTGGAAAGGAGGCCTAAGTAGATGGATACGAATGTGAGTGAAGTACGGAACGTACTGCTTGGAGGCTGGGTAACAGCGAAAGCGAATATCATCGCTGCAGGGCAGAACCTGCTCAAAGGGACGGTGCTCTCTGAGATAAAGAGTGCTGCAGCTGCTGCAGCCGATGCCGGGAACACCGGCGATGGGACAGTGGGGAGTATCACCGTCGGGCCTCTGGTGAAGAAGGGAGTCTATCAGCTGATCTGCAATGGCTCCGGTTTTAACGTGATCTCCCCGGAGGGGGATGCCTGCGGTTATGCCGTTGCAGATGAGCCGTTCACTTCCCGGGAGCTGAATCTTACGATCACTGCTGGTGCAGCAGCCTTCGTCGCAGGAGACTTTTTCACTATCAC
>JADHUD010000177.1 GCA_016784705.1 Spirochaetia bacterium
TTTTATGGGGTGGATACTGGATATTTCTCTTATTTTGGGGCTTGAATGCACTTGTATGTGCATTCTTCTGGGGTAGACTTTATTTTGACCCTTTTTAATTCCTTTCAGAACAGTAGGTTACAACACCGCAAAATCCTCTACAGAACAAACGTAGGCGCAGAACAACGAAGTGTTTTTTCCAGCACAATCCAAAACCTATATGCACATTTAAGATCTTGTACAGTATATAGATAAAAATATATTCATTTTCTTCTTGTAATCTATATTTATTTATCTTATAATTTTTATCATATATCATTCAAAACTGTCGAAGACTCAGATTTTTGACAGATTTACAATCGATTATCTTCCGTTGGCTGTAATTCGATTGGTTACTGGTTCCATAATTTTTCTTATACATATGGTTACCAAATATTAAAAAAACTGTTCAGGTTTCAAGCGAATATCTTGTGTTAATCCTGGTTAAACAGTGGTTTCTATTTTCGTGGGAGGTTTACATGAAAAAAATTCTCTTTATCCTGATTCTTCTCCTTGTTGCTTTCAGCATTTCTGCTAAAGGAGGAGAAGAAAAAGCTGCTGCTGCAGAATCTGCATCAGTAGAAGTCGGTCCTTATACTGATGGTCTCTACATAGCATCAGAGGACATATTCTCAAATTCGGGTTGGAAATATATTGCAACACTAGAGGTTGAAAATGGGTATATAGTATCAGCCGACTGGAATGGTGTTTATATCAATGCAGGATATGACAAAAAAACTGTTTCAGAAAATGGTAATTACAAGATGGTACAGTTCGGTGGAGCTCAATCAGACTGGCATGTCCAGGCTGAAGCTGCTGAAGCTTACCTCCTGGAAACACAGGATCCATCTGCAATTGAGTATAAAGACGATGCCGGACATACAGATGATATAGCGGGCGTTTCTATCCATGTAGTTGAATTTTTCTCTCTTGCAGAAAAAGCCCTTGCTAATGGTCCTGTTGAACGTGGTCCTTATACTGATGGCTACTACTTTGCTGAAGAAGCTGCTTTTGCAGGTAATGGCTGGAAATACTTTGTTGATATCACTGTACTGAATGGTAATATTGCCGCAGCAAGCTGGAATGGCGTTAATATTAAAGCCGGTGATGATAAGAAAACAGTTTCAAAAGCCGGTAATTACAATATGGTTCAATTCGGCGGAGCACAGTCAGACTGGCACGTACAAGCTGAGGCAGCAGAAGCATTTCTTCTTGAGACTCAGGATCCAACAGCAATCACCTACAAAGACGATGCCGGCCACACAGATGATATAGCGGGTGTTTCTATTCATGTTGTTGAGTTCTTCTCTCTCGCAGAAGAGGCTCTCGCTGCAGGCCCAAAATCTGTTGGACCTTATGCTGATGGGACATATCATGCTGAAGAGGCTGAATTTGCAGGAAACGGCTGGAAATATTTTGCAGACCTTACAGTATATAATGGAAGAATTGTTGCTGCAAACTGGAATGGTGTTCACACTTCTGCAGAGTATGACAAGAAAACTGTTTCAAAAGCTGGAAATTATAATATGGTACAATTTGGCGGAGCTCAATCCGAATGGGATGTACAGGCTGCAGCTGCTGAAGCTTACTTGCTGGAAACACAAGATCCTACTGCAATTGTATATAAAGACGATGCAGGTCACACAGATGATATAGCCGGTGTTTCTATTCATGTCATAGAGTTCTTCTCACTTGCTGAAGAGGCTTTGAATGCAGGACCTGTACCTACAGGAGTATATGCTGATGGCCATTATCATGCTGAAGAGGCTGAATTTGCAGGAAACGGCTGGAAATACATGGTTGATTTAACTGTCGTTAACGGAAGAATTGTTGCTGCCAACTGGAATGGTGCAAATATTTCAAGTGGAACTGACAAGAAAACCAGATCAAAAGATGGTGAATACAATATGGTGCAGTTTGGCGGAGCTCAATCCGAATGGGATGTACAGGCTGCTGCTGCTGAAGCATTACTTCTTGAGACTCAGGATCCGACAGCAATCACCTACAAAGACGATGCCGGTCACACTGATGATATAGCGGGTGTTTCTATTCATGTTATTGAGTTCTTCTCTCTTGCAGAAGAGGCTCTCGCTGCGGGAACTGTTGAAGTTGGTCCCTATAAAAATGGAGCTTACCATGCAGAAGCTGCGGAATTTGATAAAAACGGATGGAAATCCGTTGTAGATATTACTGTTATTAGTGGTAATATTGTTGCTGTAAATTTTGATTCTGTTAACGCCGAAGGCGAAAGCAAAGCAAAACTTGCCTCAGAAGGTCAATATGGAATGCTTGAGAATGGTGGTGCGCAGGCATCATGGGATGTTCAGGCACGAACCGCTGCTGATTATGTTCTTGCAATGCAGACACCTTCCGTTGCAGTAGATGATATTGCTGGAGTGTCTATATATGTTTCTGACTTATTTGCATTAGCAATGGAAGCAATGGGACTATAGAATTCTATAAACAATAAATATTAGTATAACCGGGGAGAAATCCCCGGTTTTTTTAATGAGAGACGGAACGTTTGACTCCTATACCAAGAAAAACCATTAACACCTGAATGGTATTCTCCAGATCATCACTATAAGTACTCTCCTGCAGCAGTATTTTCTGTTCACTCGTCTCTACAGATAAACGATACAAGTGTGATCTATTTTCAAAGAAATTCATTGGATTAATCTTATGGCGACCAGCAGGAATCTCTTTTTTACCACTTCTCATAAATTCAAGGTCAGTAAACTGCAAATATGCAATATCTGAAAGGTTTTTCAAAAGATTCTCACTGGAAACAAGCAAAGAAAACAGGTAGACATTCCTGACTAATAAATCTTTCTTCTTATCGAAGAGAATGACTTTATTGAAACCGGCTGCAAAGGCTGAACCAACAATAAAAAAAAGAATGAGAACTGTCCCAATTAGCCTGTTGCCCTGCAAATCCTGCTCCAGCTCAAAACCAAAGACTGCGGTTGTTAGTAAAAGAATACAGATGACTGCAAATAAGACTCTACGATGAGGAGAGGCAGTGATTGCCACTGCCTCCTGATTGATAATTTTTATTTTGGAAGCTGCTCTGAATGGGGTCACCGGGTTTTACGACCTACTCAATTTCAATTTTTCCTATTGGATTATGACATGCAAAAAAGTGATTATAACCATCATCTTTGAACTCCGGCCGCAACTCTGAACATATTTTTGAAGCCTTTGGACACCTCGGATGAAAAGTACAGCCTGAGGGTGAATTAACAGGAGAGGGAACATCACCCTTTAGTATTGTTCCTTTAAAAGAGATTTCGGGGTCAGCCACCGGAACAGAACCAAGCAGTGATTCTGTATATGGGTGCCGGGGAGAAATGTAAACTTTATCCGCATCTGCCAGTTCTACCATTCTGCCAAGGTACATTACCCCTACCTTATCTGAAATATACTGCACAACACTTAAATCATGTGCAATAAAAACATACGTTAAATTTAATTCTTCCTGCAAATCGATGAGTAAGTTCAATACCTGAGCCTGAATTGATACATCCAGAGCCGATACCGGTTCATCACAAATAATAAGAGACGGATCTAATGCTAAAGCCCTTGCAATTCCAATTCTCTGACGCTGACCACCTGAAAACTCGTGGGGATAACGTCTCTCAGCATTTGCAGGCAGACCCACAACCTCAAGAAGTTTTCTAACCCTTTTATCAATCTCTTTTGGTTCCCAGAGTTTAAATTCCATGGGACCTTCTGAAATGAGATCTTTAACCAGCATTCTGGGATTCAGCGATGCCCAAGGATCCTGAAAAACCATCTGAATATGTCTTCTATTCTTTTTCAATATATCCCGCGGCATTGATAAAAGATCGGTATCAACAGCAAGGTGATCGGCTTTTTTCTTAAGGTTGTCAATGGTACCGGATAAATTTTTCATCATTGCTTTATCAGCACGGGAAAGTACTAAATTTTCTGCTGCAATTGCTGCCCGCTGAGCTTCCAATTCTTCCCGCTTGGTATCAATTTCAAGCACATTCTTTGTTATACCATCTTTTGGATTGATAAATACACGTCCGCCCTCGGCATCGTAGAGTCGAATCAGCAAACGTCCAAGGGTTGTTTTTCCGCAACCTGACTCCCCTACCAGACCAAGTGTTTCTCCACGTTTCAGCTCAAATGAAACACTATCCACGGCTTTCAGCATCAATTTTTTATTGGAAAAAGCACTGGCCTTTACAGGGAAAATTTTTGTTGCTTTATATACCTTTAATAATAGATCATCCATAATTATCCCCTAGCCTTCAAACGATATCCGCGTTTATATTTCCGGCTTTTCATTATCTCTGCAGCTAAATCTTCACCCTCTTTTTCCTCATTATGATACAGAAAACAGCGGACTGAATGATCCTTCTCTATCTCCATAAGTTTTGGTTCAGCATGAAAACACTTTTCCATTGCTTTGCTGCAGCGGGGAGCAAATCGGCACCCCTTCGGAAAGTCAGTGTGATCAGGTAGATTTCCTAAAATAGTATTCAATTTTCTTCGGGTTCCATCTTTATGTGTTTTACCCTCACCAAGGACAGGTATTGAAGTTAACAAACCCTGAGTGTACGGATGAAAGGGTTTTTTAAATACTGTTTTAACATCAGTACTTTCTACTGCCACTCCTGCGTACATAACCATAACTCTATCGGTAAAACCTGCAATAACTGCTAAATCATGTGTAATAAATATTATTGATGTTTCATGCTTATCCTTCAAGCTTCCCATCAACCTGAGAATTTGTGCCTGAATTGTTACATCCAAAGCTGTAGTCGGCTCATCTGCAATCAATATTGACGGTTCACAAGCCATTGCCATTGCTATCATCCCACGCTGGCGGAGACCTCCAGAGAGTTGAAACGGATATTCATCAACCCGCTCATCAGGATCAGACATCCCAACCATGTCCAATAGATTTATACTTTCGGTTCTTGCTTCCAGCTCAGTCATTCCCCTGTGGAGCATTAAGACTTCAGAAATTTGGTTTCCCAGCGTAAATAAAGGATTCAAACTGGTCATTGGTTCCTGAAATATCATGGAAATTCTATTTCCTCTGATTTTCCGCATCTCTTCTTCGTGCAGTTTCAACAGATCAGAACCGTTAAAGAAAATTTCACCTGTTTCAATCTTTCCCGGCGGGGTCTGAATGAGATTCATAATTGACATAGAGGTTTGTGATTTACCGCAGCCTGATTCACCGACAATACCCAGAATTTCTCCTTTATCAAGATGAAAATCCAGTCCGTCAACAGCTCTGACAATATGAGTATGATGATAATAATATGTTCGCAAGTCTTTCACTTCTAATAGATGACTCATAAAAATACTCCCTGTATCTTAACCTAGTGCTTACTTTTAGGATCAACTGCATCACGGATTCCATCACCAAAAAAGTTCCATGCCATGATAGATATGAAAATTGCAAATCCGGGCACTAACAGCCATGGAGCATTCTGTACGGTTCCGTAATTTTTTGCCGCAGCCAGCATAAGTCCCCATGATGACTGTGGTTCCATGATTCCG
>JADHUD010000178.1 GCA_016784705.1 Spirochaetia bacterium
ATACGCTGGTACGTTTGATGAATGACTCTCCTAATATTACCGTTGTGAAAGAAGCTTCGGGGAATCTCGATCAGATGAAAGAGGTAATAAAACGGAGAAATGATAATTTTTCAGTACTTTCCGGAGATGATAACATGTGCCTGAGTCTTATCGAAGCCGGAGGGGATGGAGTTATATCTGTTGCATCAAATCTGATCCCTAAAATGATGGTAGATATGGTTCATATTGCACTTAAGGGCAACTTTGCAGAAGCAAGAAAACTTGAAGAGAAGCTGAAACCTTTTTTTGAAGCATGTTTTATTGAAACAAATCCGATTCCGGTTAAAACTGCTATGGCGGCAAACGGTTGGTGTGAAGAAGTTTTCCGTTTACCAATTTGTTCTTTATCCACAGAGGAAAATAGAAATATTCTCAATAAGGCTGTTGCCTTATTAGGGCTGAAATGAGTAGATTTTCATGTGTACAGAGCCAATTTCAAAATAAAAACATTTTGAAATTTTCTCTTCATCAGTAATTTCTGGTAAGGAGTTCATACTATATGGCAACAATAAATAATAATTACAGAAAATTGGCAGCAGGATATCTTTTCCCGGAAATTGGCAGAAGAACAAGAATTTTTCAGTCGGAAAATCCTCATGCAAAACTTCTTCGACTGGGAATAGGCAATACAACAGAGGCTCTGACCCCTGGAATCATAGACGGTCTACTGCGCGGTGTAAAAAAGCTCTCAGATGTAAGCACCTATACCGGTTATGGTGATGAACAGGGTAATAGTGCGCTGCGAAAGGGTCTGGCTGAATTTTATGCAAAAAGAGGAGTAACCATATCTCCGGATGATTTTTTTGTAAGTGACGGAGCAAAACCCGATTCAGGTAATATTCAGTCTATATTTGGTTATGATAATATTGTTGCGGTTCAGGATCCGGCATACCCTGTTTATGTTGATACAAATGTTATTTTCGGACGGTCTGGCGAGTTCAATTCTGCAACCGGGAAATACAGCAGATTTGTCTATATGAAATGTACTGAGGAGAATGGTTTTTTTCCTTCAGTACCGAAAGAGAAAGTTGATTTGATTTATCTCTGCAGCCCGAATAATCCTACAGGAGCAGTTGCAGCAAGGGAGCAGCTTAAAAGTTTTGTTGATTATGCGCTAGCAAATAAGGCGGTAATCATTTTCGATGCATCCTATTCTGAATATATTGCAGATCCGGAACTTCCTCGTTCAATTTATGAAATTGATGGCGCTGAAAAGTGTGCGATTGAAATAAACAGCTTCTCAAAATTTGCCGGATTTACCGGTGTCAGGCTTGGATGGACTATCGTTCCGGAAGAACTTTCTGTTGAGGATTCTTCTCCTGGTGAAGTCCGCACTATGTGGTTCAGACGGCAGACAACTTTTTTTAATGGCGCATCAAACATTGTTCAGGAAGGAGGCCTTGCTGTTTTATCCGATGCCGGCCTGCAGGAGTGCAGAGAACTGATTGGTTACTATATGCAGAATGCATCGATAATCCGTGAAGGACTTGAGTCAATCGGCTTAAAGGTCTATGGAGGCGACAACGCTCCATATCTCTGGCTCAGAACCCCCGGAGGTTTAAGTTCCTGGGAGTTTTTTGATAAACTTCTAGAGGAGACATGGGTTATAGGCACTCCAGGGTCCGGATTTGGACCTGCAGGTGAAGGATATTTTCGATTAAGTGCTTTTGGACACCGCAATGATATACAGGCTGCTGTCGAAAATATTATACAAAGACTTACTTTAGATAATCAGGAGAAATTATGAGTGCGATCCCTTTAAACTTGACAAAAGACCAACTAACGGCACTGGCTGAAATTGTACCGACTCCCTTTCATATCTATGATGAAGGCAGAATAAGAGAAAATGCCCGCGTAATGAATGAAGCGTTTTCGTGGATTCCCGGATTTAAGAACTACTTTGCCGTGAAAGCCTGTCCAAATCCTGAAATAATCAAAATTCTTAAAGAAGAGGGGTTTGGTGCGGACTGCAGTTCTTTGCCGGAACTGCTGATGGCTGAAAGTGTTGGCATAACAGGTGAAGATATTATGTTTACCTCAAACGATACACCGGCTTCAGAGTTTGTGGAGGCAGCAAGGTTAGGGGCTATCATCAATCTTGATGATATACAGCATATAAAAATGCTTGAAGATAGTGCTGGAATCCCGGAGCTAATCTGCTTTCGGTATAATCCCGGCAGTGCCAGAACCGGTAATGTATTTATTGGTGATCCGGCAGCAGCCAAATATGGTGTAACAACAGAACAGATTCTTGATGCCTATATACTCATGAAGAAAAAAGGGGTTAAGCGATTTGGCCTCCATACAATGGTTGCCTCCAATGAACTCAACGGTGAGTATTTTATTGAAACAGCCCGCATGCTATTTTTACTTGCTGTAAGGCTAGAAAAAGAAGCAGGAATACAACTGGAGTTTATTAATATGGGAGGCGGGATAGGAATTCCCTATCGGCCTGATGAAAAAGCAGTAAATCTAGGTGAAGTATCATTTGGTATGAAAGAGCTGTATGAAGAAATTATTATTCCAGCAGGATTGGACCCTTTGAAGATAGTATTTGAGTGCGGGAGAATGGTTACTGGACCCTATGGGTATCTTGTAAGCAAAGTAAGACAAGTTGCGGAAAAATATAAAACATATGTCGGGTTGGATGCGTGTATGACCAACTTAATGCGGCCTGCACTTTACGGAGCATATCATCATATAACAGTACCAGGAAAAGAGCATGAACCAGCTGATACACTGTATGATGTAACCGGTTCTTTATGTGAGAATAATGATAAATTTGCGATTGACAGAAAACTGCCGGTTATAACTGCCGGTGACTTTGTCGTAATTCATGATGCCGGAGCTCACGGACATGCAATGGGATTCAATTATAACGGAAAACTTCGATCAAGTGAGCTTCTTCTGCAGCAGGATGGCAGCATACGAATGATTAGAAGAGCTGAAACCATAGCAGATTATCTCTCTACCCTGAACTTTGAGAAGCTGATTGTTGAAATATAGGTTTCAGCTTTCTTAAGCTTTCTTAATGCGCAGAAGCAATAAAGAGGAGACTGTCCGACAGACAGTCTCCTGCAAAGTATATAGATATTCGGGCAGTAATCTCATCAGAATTAATAATTTCCACCCAAATACTTACTATTGAAGATTATAATCTAAACAGCATATCCTCATAGGAGGGGTATGGCCAGTACGATTTATCAGTAATTTTTTCCAGGGCATCTCCCTCAGCCCTTAATAATTCCATTGCCGGCACCACTAATTTTCTGTAGGTTTTTGCCTGATCATCAATAGTATTTTCCAAAGCTAAAGCTTTACGTATACCCTCATTGAGCTCGTCAGCTTTAACGATTACAGCATTTATATGCATTGACAACTCTTTAATAAGATTTTCCTGAGCTGCAGCTTCAATACCTAGAGATTTTTGGGCAATTACAGAATCAAGAATCTCCTGCATATATCTTGTAGCAGCAGGGGCAATGAGTCTTTTTGCCATCTCAACCATTACACCGGCTTCAATGTTAATCTGTTTGCCATATGTTTCCAGATAAATTTCAAGACGTGACTCAAGTTCAGCTTTTGTTAATACCTGCTGTTTTTCAAAAAGAGATATACACAAATCGGAAACCATCTCCTGTAATGCATCCACAGTGCAGGTGAGATTAGGAAGTCCGCGCTTTGCAGCTTCTGCAACCCACTCATCAGAATATCCGTTACCATTGAAGATGACTCTTCGGTGTTTGCTGTAGTATTCTTTAACAATTAATTTTATCTCAGCTAGTGAATCTTCAGACTTTTCCAGCCTGTCAGCAAATTCTGATAATATTTCCGCTATTGTGGTATTAAGCATAACATTCGGTCCGGCTAATGACTGGGATGAACCGACCATCCTGAATTCAAATTTATTGCCGGTAAAAGCAAAAGGTGAAGTTCTGTTGCGGTCTGTCATATCAATTGGGAATTTTGGCAGCGTAGTAACCCCGATTTCCATTCGTTGTCCGTCACGTTTTTTATATACTTTATCATCTGCTATCGCATCAAGAATTTCACTCAGCTGCTCACCCAGATAGATCGATATTATTGCCGGCGGAGCTTCGTTTGCACCTAGCCGGTGATCATTTCCTGAATTTGCGGCTGACAATCTCAGAAGCGGTGCATAACGGTCTACAGCAGTTATTACAGCTGTAAGAAAAAGCAGGAATTGAGCATTGTCTTCAGGACTGTTCCCAGGCCGTAAAAGCTGCTGACCATCATCAGTTGATAGTGACCAGTTATTGTGTTTTCCCGAACCATTAACTCCCGCAAAAGGTTTTTCATGTAACAGAGCAACTAAATCATGTCTGTTTGCAACGGTTTTTAATGTCTCCATTGTAAGCTGATTGCTGTCTGTTGATAAATTTGAGGTGGAATAGACAGATGCAATTTCAAACTGATTTGGTGCTACTTCGTTATGCTGAGTCTTGGCGGAAATGCCAAGACGCCACAACTCATAATTCAATTCCTGCATGAAAAGACCCACTCGCTCTTTAATAGCTCCGAAATAGTGATCATCAAGTTCCTGACCTTTAGCACTCATTGTTCCAAACACGGTTCGCCCGGTCAGCAGCAGGTCAGGTCTCTCCTCATAGAGCGATGCATCCACCAGAAAGTATTCCTGTTCAGGTCCAACCTCGGAAATTACTCGATTTGAAGTAGTATTGCCCAATGCCTTCAGTACACGCAGAGCACCTTTGTTTAGTGCTTCCATTGAACGGAGAAGCGGGACTTTCTTGTCAAGAGCTTCTCCGGTATAGGAGACAAAGGCTGTAGGAATTGTAAGGGTTTTAACACCTTTCAGATCTTTAATAAAGGCAGGTGAAGTTGTATCCCAGGCGGTATACCCACGAGCTTCAAACGTGGCACGCAGACCTCCGCTCGGGAAGGATGATGCATCCGGTTCACCCTGTGTGAGTTCTTTTCCCGAAAACTCCAGCAGCACTGTTCCGTCAGGACTGGGATTAATAAATGAATCATGTTTCTCAGCAGTTAGGCCGGTGAGCGGCTGAAACCAGTGTGAATAATGTGTGGCACCCTTCTCAATTGCCCAGTCTTTCATTGAATTAGCAACAATTTCTGCTATTTCAATAGTTAAGGTTTTTTGCCCGCTTTGTGTAAGTTTAAGTTCCTTGTACACATTTGCAGGTAACCGCTCTTTCATAACTGCATCATTAAAACAGTTTTCACCATAAATTTCTGTTAATGGTCTTTTTGAATAATCTATACACTCTGACATGAAATCTCCTTAAGTTTAGTATTCTGATGATTTACTTATTCTATAGCAACAACTATGCCAAAAATAATTGTTATATTTACAATAAAATAAAAGTATACCATATAAAGATATACATAAATAGAAACGGGGACTTGATGGTAAGAATTTTGTAAAGCAGCATAATACCTACTTTGAGGTAGGTATTATGGGTTAAAAGCTACATATATGTAGGCTTGGTTCTTATCCGATAGCCTGTTCGCCAGT
>JADHUD010000179.1 GCA_016784705.1 Spirochaetia bacterium
AACGAGTTGGTTTTGCAATGCAGCTTAACCCGGGAAGTAAAGAAGAGTATAAAAAGCGGCATGATGAAATCTGGCCTGAATTAAGCCGGGAATTGAAAGCTGCCGGTGTGTATGACTATTCAATCTATTTGGATATTCGTACCAATACCCTTTATGCCAGCCAGAAGTTACAGGATGATAACAGATCCGGGGAACTTCCTTTTCGTGACATTGTTAAAAAATGGTGGGAGTATATGGCAGATATTATGGAGACGAATGCTGACAACTCTCCGGTTGTGTACCCCCTAGAGGAGATGTTCTATTTTGCATAGATGGGAAATTCACATTCAATAGCGTAATCAGTAGCTTAATACCGGCAAAAGGAGTATCTGAAGTGCCTGAATATATTTTAGAGCTTGAGCATATAACCAAACTGTTTCCAGGGGTCAAAGCCCTAGATGATGTACATTTTAATCTCAAAGAAGGTGAAATCCATGGACTCATGGGGGAAAACGGTGCTGGAAAATCTACATTTATCAAGACTATAACCGGGGTTTATACCCCTAATGAGGGAGAAATACGCCTGTATGGAGAGAAAGTCATTTTTTCAAATCCCCTGGATGCACAGAAATGCGGAATAGCAGCTATTTATCAGCATGTTACCTGTTATCCTGATTTAACGGTAGCCGAGAATATTTTTGTCGGGCATGAAAAAATTCATAAATTTTCCAGGAAAATTAATTGGAAAGAGATGCATGCCCAGGCACAGGATCTGCTGGATCAGCTGGATGCAAATTTCAGTTCAAAAACAAGAATGGGAGACCTCTCTGTAGCGCGGCAGCAGATTGTTGAAATTGCCAAAGCCCTCTCCATGAATGCAAAAATCATTATTATGGATGAACCTACGGCAGCTTTATCGCTGCATGAAACGGGTGAGCTTTATCGAATAACTGAACAGCTGCGAAATGACGGAGCTTCAATTATTTTTATTTCCCACCGGCTTGAGGATATCTACCGCCTCGCAGACCGTGTCACCATTTTTCGGGATGCTTCCTATATTGGCACCTGGCCTGCCAGTGAATTGGATCAGGAAAAAATTGTATCACACATGGTGGGACGCCCGTTAACTAAGATGTTTCCCAAAAGGGATATCCACATTGGCGAAGAAATATTAAAAGTAGAAAATTTGTCAAGAACCGGTTATTTCCGGGATGTCTCATTTACGCTTCATAAAAGTGAAATAGTAGCTATAACCGGATTGGTTGGCGCCGGGCGAACCGAGGTGTGTGAATCCCTTTACGGGATCACCCGGGCTGATGCAGGAAATATCTATATTGCTGGAGAAAAAGCAGTTATATCAGACCCTGTCGCGGCTCTGTTACACGGAATTGGATTTCTTCCGGAAGACAGACAGAAACAGGGACTTATTCTTGAGTGGGAAATAGGTAAAAATATTACGCTTCCGGTTCTTGAGCTGTATTCAAAGTACGGTATGCTGAATAAGAACGAGGAACAGGAAATTTCCAACAAGCTGGCTAAGAGACTGGCAGTTAAAGCTCCGAATATCTTTTCCTGTGCATCAACACTCTCGGGCGGCAATCAGCAGAAAGTGGTATTTGCAAAATTATTAGCAAGGGACCTTAAAATTATAATATTGGATGAACCGACAAAGGGTGTAGATATTGGTGCAAAAGCAGCAATATATGAAATAATTGGAGAATTAGCCGAACAGGGCTACGGAATTATTATGATCTCTTCTGAAATGCCCGAAGTTCTAGGCTTGAGTGATAAAATTGTGGTTATGAAAGATGGACATGTATCAGCCTTGTTTACTACAGCAGGGACAAAACAAGAGGAGATTCTGCATGCTGCAATGGTTAAGAATGTTTATTCGAGTCAGGGCCTGGGGGTAGATTCATGAAAATGCAGTTGAAAGGTGTTTCCGGAAGTTTACGGGAATTGGGACTGCTCGCATTTATCATACTGCTTGGTATTACAGTACAAATCCGGAACCCGGTATTCTTGTCTTTAATGAACATAAATGCCATATTAACCAATACGGCCATATTAAGTATTTTAGCAGTGGGTATGATGCTGGTGCTGGTTACACGGGGTATTGATCTCTCGGTTGGTGCTATCATAGCATTTACCGGTATGGTTACAGCCCTGACCGTTGCAAAGTATCCCGGAATAAACCCGGTAGCAGCTTTACTTCTGGGTGCAGGTGTCGGTTTTGTAATAGGTTCTCTTACCGGTCTGCTTGTGGCTGTCTTTGATATTCTTCCAATAATTGCAACACTTGGTATGATGAATGTAGTCCGGGGTTTTACGTATGTAGTATCCGGCGGGAAATGGGTAAGTTCATATCAGATGTCTACCAGTTTTAAAGCCTTGGCTACCGGGAAAATCCTGGGAATAAATAACCTGATAGTAATAGCAATTGTGGTCTACATAATTGCAGCATACTTTATCAACCAAACCAGGATGGGCAGGCGGATTTTTGCCGTTGGTTCAAACCCTGAAGCAGCTGAAATTTCAGGATTACCCCGGAAAAGGCTGGTTTTTACCGCATATGCAATCATGGGAGCCCTTGCCGGGCTTGCAGGAGTATTGTGGGTTGCAAAATTTGCATCAGCTCAGGGAAATACTGCAATCGGGTATGAGCTGCAAGTCATTGCTGCCTGTATCCTGGGCGGAGTAAGTATTTCCGGCGGAATTGGAAAATTATCGGGGCTTCTGCTTGGAACTTTATTATTAGGTATTCTCAATAACGCTCTCCCTTTGATAAATATCTCTCCTTTCTGGCAGCAGGGGATTCAGGGAATCACCATTCTTGCCGCTGTTTTAACCAATGTTGTTGTTAAAAGAAATAATGAACGAGCTGCTTTACGAAGGAGAGCAATATGATTGCTGATAAAAAATCTGTTGCCAATCTGGATACACAGAGAGTGTTTTCCCTGAAAGAGTTTTTCCTGCAGTGGGAGTGGGTACTTGTTGGACTTCTGGTGGTTGTGATAATTATCAACTCCTTCATCTCACCCTATTTTCTGTCGTTTAAGACCTTCCTGAATACACCAATGACCTTTCTTGATAAATCGTTCATTGTATTCCCGATGATTCTGGTAATTATTCTCGGCCAGATTGATATTTCTGTTGCATCCACTACTGCACTTTCAGCGGTAATTATGGCAGTGAGCTATAACGCTGGTGTGCCCATGGCACTGTCGATGGCACTCTGCCTTTTGACAGGGACTGTCTGCGGAGCAATTAATGGGTTACTGCTTATCAAATTCAAGGAGCTCTCGGCGGTAATTGTTACTCTTTCAACAATGATAATCTACCGGGGTATTGCCTATATTATTCTTGGGGATCAGGCATCCGGCGGTTTCCCTGAATGGTTTTCATTTTTTGGCTGGAGTACTGTTCTTGGTATTCCCTTTATTACCATCATCTTTGTGGTATCAGCTGTTTTATTTGGTATTCTTCTGCATAAAACAGTTCTGGGTAGAACTATTTATGGTATGGGTTTTAATAAAACAGCCTGTACGTATTCTGGAATCAAGGTTGATAAGGTTATTTTCATAGTATTTACCCTGGCAGGTCTGATGTCAGCGATTACTGCGATCTTTCTTACTTCCCGAATGGGAAGCACACGCCCGAATGTTGCTATGGGATATGAACTGGAAGTAATTACCATGGTAGCTTTAGGCGGAGTAAGTACCAGCGGAGGTATTGGAAGAATAGGCGGACCGATTCTTGCGGTATTTATTATTGGATTTTTAAGTTACGGAATGGGACTGGCCAATATTCAGGCTCCGGTTGTACTGGTTGCAATAGGTTTGCTGCTTATTTTTTCCGTTCTGCTGCTGAAGTTCCGGAGAAAGCAATTTTGAAATTGACCGAGGCTTAGCTATCGGTTAATGAGCCTTCAGCATAGCTGTTGGGCATATTTTTTAAGGAGGTCTTTATGAAAAAGACAATTCTCATTCTCGTAAGTATATTTTTGATTTTATCTTCATTCTCAATTTTTGCAGCCGCTGAAGCTGAAGGTGGAGTTGAAAAACACGCGTTTATCTTCAAAAATACCGGCAATCCCTATGGCGATAAGCAAATGCAGGGATTTGAAGACGGAATCAAAGAACAGGGTTTCGAAGCAATTACACGGGCACCTGATCAGCCAACCGCAGAAGCACAGATTCAAATCATCGAACAGCTGATAAACCAGAGAGTTGCTTCAATAAGCATTACAGGTAACGACTATGATGCGCTTGAACCAGCCCTGAAAAAAGCCATGGGCGAAGGGATCGCTATTCTTTCTGCAGATTCTGCAGTAAATCCTGCAAGCAGAATTACCCATATCAATCAAGCCGACTCAGAAATGATCGGAAGAACTTTAATTCAGGCTGCTTATGATATGGCTGGTGGTTCAGGAGATATTGCAATTCTTTCCGCAACAAGTCAGGCTTCAAATCAGAATCTCTGGATTGAATGGATGAAAAAAGAGCTGGCAGAAAATGCATCAAAATATGCTAACCTGAAATTGGTTCGAATTGCATATGGTGATGACCTTCGTGACAAATCTGTAAGTGAAACAGAAGCCCTTCTTCAGAGTTTTCCTAACTTAAAAGTCATTATTGCTCCTACTACGGTAGGTATTGCAGCTGCAGGCCGTGTGGTAACAGACCGCAACCTGATTGGAAAACTGAAAGTAACCGGACTTGGCCTACCTTCAGAAATGGCTGAATACATTGAAAACGGTGCATGTCCGTATATGTTCCTCTGGAATCCTATTGATGTTGGCTATCTGACAGCTTATGCTGCAGTAGCTGCTTCTGAAGGGAAACTTAAAGGTACTGCAGGGGAGAAATTTTCTGCATCACGTCTGGGAGAGTTTACCGTAGTGAAAGCCAGTGACGGCGGAACTGAAGTTCTTCTTGGTGCACCATTCAAATTTGATAAAGCAAACATTGCTGAATGGAAAACTGTTTATTAATACCTGCTTAACAGATTGATTTACCAACCGGCTGTTTCCTGATTTTATCTTGGAACAGCCGGTTTTTTATCTTCTTTAGCCAGCGGCTTTCTCTGTAATAGTTATGCACTCATCAGACCTATCAAAAATACTTGGACATACCTGGAAATCATTCCTGACCCGGATTCTTCCGGGATATAGTTTAAAGATATATAAAATCTACTGCAGCCTGTTCCAGACGCTCATATTTTCTATACCTGTTTCGGGTATCATGATTTTTAAAAACGACTAGCGCTATAGCTTCCCACAGAAAAACCCATCCCCCTATCGATAAACCCTCAATCAGCGTATCTAATAAGATCGAATTCAAAAACAGTCCGGAATTTATATAAAAGGACAAAAACAGGAGAACGAACGAGTTCACAATATAAAGTAAACACTTTTTATACGCCAGGTTAATATCCCGTTTCAAGGTAAGCAGCAGAAATCCGAAATATGTTTTCAGTCCCGCAACAACTCTTTTCTCTTTCACTTCATCTTTTATTGCCATATCAGCAACAAACTGAAT
>JADHUD010000180.1 GCA_016784705.1 Spirochaetia bacterium
GGAAGTGAGAGCCTGGCAATTGCTGTTGACATGTTCTGTGAAGCAAAGGGTGATTTTTCCCTTACTCTTCAAGGTTGTGTAAACTTTGGACGTGATAATGACAGTTCTGCTGCTGTGGGAGGTGCCGTAGCCGGCGCCCTGTGCGGAGCTTCAAACATACCCCGTGATTGGATAGATACGGTTGAGAATGCTAATCCAAAACTCACAGCTGCTTCACTTCCAACCCTGCGTGAAATTGCCGAGGTTCTGACAGGACTTACCATGCGTAGAAATAACACAGCAAGAAAGACTCAGAAATCACGGGATGTACTGCTCTTTGGTATCCAGCACCACCCTGAGCTTGATTTCACCCTGCCGGAACTGGCTGCTGCCCAAAATAGCGAACTGTTTGCGGCTGTAGCCGGAGGAATGGATCCTGATCAGAAAGATGAGTCAGGGAAGACTGCCCTGCATCTGACGTGTGCATCAGGCTGGACAGAGGCTGTTTCCCTGCTGCTTATGTCCGGTGCCGACCCGAATGCCCGTGATAATAACGCAACAACGCCGCTTCATTTCGCAGCATGGCTGCATCATCTGGATTGCGTTCAACTGCTGTGCACGTATGGCGCAGACCCGGATCTGGCTGAAGGAAAAGGGTGGACTGCCCTGCATGACGGTGTAAGAAGAGAGTATGTAGATATCATTCTTGAAATCCTTAAAAGATCGAGAAACGTACGCAATATTGATGCTGCTGGAGTAAAGATTGGAAATCTGGCTGGAGATGAGAGGTTTCTGAAAATTCTGGAGCTTCTTACCATTAACCAGGTATCCCTGAATTCCGTGGGAATCTGCGGGCAGAGCCTGCTGCATGATGCAGTAGAAAGAGGTTATGGTAACTCAGTTAAACTGCTCCTGAAGCAAGGCGCGGACGTGAACCAACTTGCATTATCTTTCAATACAACCAGTTTTGAGGGCACCCCCCTCCATAAGGCCGCAGCGTATGCGAACAAAGAGATCTATGATCTGCTGATCTCAGCCGGAGCGGATGATTCTATCCTGAATATTGATGGAAAAGTGCCTCAGGAACTATGGGGAACAAAGGGAGATCTGAAAAGTTGAGACATAAAGTTATTATTGATTGTGACAATACATTCGGCATCTGCGGAAAACCCATTGATGATGGACAAACGATAATGTATCTGCTCGGCAGGGATGATATCGAAATTCTGGGAATTACCACAACTTTCGGCAACAGTACAATTGATGATGTATATCCGGCAACCTGCTGGCTCATGGAGCAGCTGGGCAGGACAGATATTCCCGTTTTTAAAGGCGCTACGGATTATGCAGGCGGAGCAACCGATGCTTCACGGTTTCTTTCAGAAAAAGCTGAAGAGTATCCTGGTGAGATCAATCTGGTTGCAATCGGCACAATGGCCAACCTGAAAACAGCACAAGCAGAAAACCCCGGTTTTTTTGGTAAGCTTAGGCAGATCCTAACCATGGGCGGATATCTCCACCGTTTGCCGTATAAGGGCTGGGCGCATGTAGGTGAAGTGAACTTTTCCGGTGACGGAGAGGCAGCATGGCAGGTATTCAGAGCTGATTGTCCGGTAGTTATTATGAATGCCCATATTTGCTTTGCCATGCCCTTCGGGCAGAAAGAGCTTGATCCCATTGCGCTGCATGACCGCAGACAATTTTTAATTATGAAAGAACTGCTGCTTGCAAGTGCAGAACACTTGGAAGATGCACAGGATTATCTCTGGGATCTTCTTCCTGCACTCTATATATCCTATCCGGAACTGTTCAGCAAGAGAATTGTGAGCATTGATTCCACCCCGGAAGAGATTGAAGAAGGTTATCTCAAAGAGGGTAAAAGCGGCGCTGAAGTTATTATGCCGGATTATGTGACGGATATTGATAGATGCTACAGGATTATGTATGAAGCATGGGGAAAAGTAACCATGAACCAGAAAGGTCCCTGGTATGATGAGTGGATTGAGAATTGGGGAGGGTGCAGCATATGAGTCAATCTGTGATTTTTGATACTGACATGACCTTCGGCTTTCCCGGAGCCCCGGTAGACAGCGGGCTCGCACTTCTTTACCTCCTTGGACAAGATGATATTGAGGTTGCGGCAGTTACCGCAACCGGCAGCTCTGAATCAATTGAAAAGACTCTGGATGCTGTTTCATGGCTTCTCAGAATAAATAACCGTACTGATATTCCTGTGGTAAAGGGATGCTGTGAACCGGGTGAATATATAACTGATGCAGCAGAATTTCTGGCAGAAAACAGTGCTGAATCAGTAATTATCTCAACCGGCCCGCTGGGAAATATCTATGGGGCATCACTGTTGGATAGAGAGTTTTATACACACGGCAAGCAGATAATCTGCAGCGGCGGCCTGCTCTATCCGCTTCAGACTCCCGGTTGGAAACTTACCGGTGATATTGCTCTCTCAAGAGACGCTCTTGCCGCTGAACATGTGCTGAATCAGGCCCGGAATCTGGTTCTTATGCATATGCATATAGGAGCCCTGGCCGCGCTTACAGTTGATGATCTCTTCAAAATCAGGGAGTACAATGTCCGGCTCTATTATCTGGTAAAAGAGTATCTTCTTTCTGACAGCTGCAGAGAAATAAGTGGAAAGGCTGCAGCTTTTCTCTGGGCGATGCTTCCTGCCCTCTATCTGGGTGAGAGAGAGCTGTTTCACGATACTAGTTGCGGAGTTTACGCTGATCAGGAAAATCTTAGGAATGGCTTGATAACCCTTTCAGCGAAGGGAAACCAGATAACAATGCCGGATTATATTACTAATGTTGATGAATTTTTCAAGAGAATGCATGCAGGGTGGAAAGCAAGCCCTTTTCAGACTTGGCCGAATAATAGGAATGGTAAAGGAGCGGTTGGGAAGTGACAGACAAACTCAACTACGGCCGAACCCGGGTTCCTCTGGATCTCGGAAAGGTTACCTATGTTGATTATCTCAGCTATACAAACCCTATACCGGGTGATCCGGAATCCTTGGTGCGGGAGGCTGTAAAGAACGCATCTTTGAAGCTCAGCACTTTTATTAAACCTGGCTGTTCTGTTGCGGTAATAGTTTCGGATTATACTCGCCCAACCGGCAGTGATCTCTATATCCCTATTCTGCTGAATGAATTGCTGCATTTAAGAGCCGGATCAATAACTTTGATTATTGCATTGGGGCTTCACAGACCTGCTGATTCTGCGGATATAGAGAAAATTTGCGGCGGTGAAATTCCTGCAGGGGTGCAAGTGATAAATCATGATGCAGCAAATGCTCTTGCAGTTTCCGGATCAGCCGAATTTAACAAGAATGCTGTTACGGCAGACCGGGTAATTGTTACCGGAGCGGTTACATTTCATCCCATGGCCGGATTTTCCGGAGGCAGGAAAAGCCTGCTTCCAGGTATAGCATCCTCAAAAGATATCTATCTGAATCATCGGCTCTATTTTGATGGAAACACTGTACATCCCGGAACCGGCCCAGCAAACATTGATGACAATCCGGTACTCCGTGACATACGGGAGAGAACCAAAGGATTTCGTCAACTCTGGGCTCTGAATGTGGTTTTAAATGAACAGCAAATGATAGAGTTCGCCTCCTGCGGGAATGTTGATAACGTATGGGACGATTGCCGGAGATATGTCTCCAAACATCACTCTGTTGAAATTTCTGAAAAATATGATCTGGTGATCGCATCGGCCGGCGGACACCCGTCGGACTGCTCATTTTATCAGAGTATGAAAGTTCTGACCAATTCCAGCCGGGCATGCAAACCCGGGGGAACCTTAGTTATTATCTCCCGGTGCAGTCAGGGTTGGGAGATACGGGATGAGCTGTTCCCGTATTTTACCATGACACTGGAAGAGATATCTTTGGATCTTCAGCGCTCATTTACCATGGATGGGCTGGCTCTTTATATGGCCCTCACCATTATCCGCTCTCATAACGTCTGGTTCTACTCTGAATTGGCTGAAGATGATGTCGAAGCAGCGGGAATGCGGAATGTGAAAAATATAGAGGATATTAGTGCAATTGCTGAAAGTGTCGGCAATCCATCCTCTCTCCGTGCTGCTGTAATGCAGAATGGATCATCTGTACTGCCGATTAACACTGAGAGTTTAAGGGAGCTTTTCTCATGAAAAAACAACAGACAAGACTTTTTACTCTATTGGGCATGAATATTGAGCTTACCTCTAATTATCCGGAGATACTTGAAAATGATGAGTACTTTCTTGATAAGAACGGTAAACTGCACTCATTGCTTTCAAATTTTCATACACTTATACAGGGAACTGCAGCAGCCGGCGCGCAGATTGATGTCCGAATTGCAATTGAAGATAATCTTGAGGATACGCTGACTTTATCTGTACAAAACGGTACGTACCTATTCAGCGGACCGATAAGAAATCTGGAAGAGAACTGTGAAGATAGAAGAGCCTCTATTTTCGGAAATATGGGTATTTTCTCCAAGATTTGTGTTCTGGAACTGGAAAAAAGGGGAATTTTCTCCTTTCATTCAACAAGTTTTGTGCAGCCTGGTACAAATAGACTCTATCTGATACTCGGTGGGTCCGGGGCAGGTAAAAGTACTGTTCTTCTGAAAGCGGTAAAAGAGGAGATGCAGATATTCGGAACAGAATTAACTCATTTCAGTATCAAAGATGAGAAAGTGACTCTCTATAAAGGGTCACTCTGGCAGAATTGCCGCATGGGAAATCTTGTTGTAGATTTTCCATCCCTGCTTAGAACTTTTTCCATCGATTATGCAGCGAACGGTAATCCCTGGAAACAGTATCTCTCCGTAGATCTGAAACCCTGGCAATATCCGGAGGATGTAATGGAACAACCTGAAATTGTCATTCTTTTTCCGAGAATTGAATCTGACAGGATTGAGGCAGAGCGGTATCTGCTGAAAAAATCCGGGATAGCCTATTCAGCTTACGATAATCTTTCAGATAAGGTTTCACCCCCGAGCTACCTCTATAATAGCGTATTTATCCCGTCAATTGATGGAGGAATCGAGCAGATAGAGCGGATGAAAGCCGCAGAAAAATTTTTGAGATGTGCGAATATCCAGGCCTGCTGGAAATTTCTTACTAGCCCGGAAGAGTGTCTGGATGTTGTTTTAGCATAAAGTCCAGCAAAGTTTGTAACCAGAATCAGCAATGCGCTGAGAGTCTATATGGAGGATTAATAATGAATGTACTACAAAAACGCGGAATGGACGGAGCCTATGAATTTCCGGTAGCCGGAAGAATGGATCCACCGAGAACCAGTGGCCTGACCATGGTAATTGATATGGGAAGCGGAATTGCGGAAACCAGGGATCTGCTGGATTATGCAGGACGATACATAGATATATTGAAAATTTCATCCGGAACAGCAGCACTTTACAGTGAAGCTGTGTTACGGAGAAAAGTGGAACTTATTCGATCCTATGGTATTGAAGTTGAGGCAGGTGGATCCCATTACGAAATAGCAAACTGGAAAGGAAAGAGAACT
>JADHUD010000181.1 GCA_016784705.1 Spirochaetia bacterium
GATACCTGCACGGGCAGGATCAAAAGGCATACCAGGAAAAAATATGCAACTCATTGGTGAAAAGCCAATGATTCTGTTTACCATGGAAGCAGCTCTAACATCAGCTGAATTAGATTGCTCAATAGTCAGCACGGATGACAATGAGGTAATTGAACTAGCAATAGAAAAAGGTGTCAGTGTGCCATTCACAAGACCAGACAATCTTTCTACAGATAGTGCACGCACAACAGATGTTTTGATACATGCTCTGGAATGGTATAAATTGCACAACAAACAATATCCAAAAAATATTGTACTATTGCAACCCACCTCACCATTCAGGACCGCATACGATATTGATAAAGCTGTGAATATGTTTAACAATTCACGAAAGAACAACTTGATCTCAGCTTGTGAATTAATGCAACATCCCAATGATTGCTTGCTGCAAAATGATAATGGAAGCTATAAAAGAGTAGAAATCGGATTAAAATGTAGTCGTCATTCTGGAAGACAAACATTTTGCCATACTGTATTTATTGACGGAGCAATTTACATTTCGAGTGTAGATGCGTTTTTGGAAACTCGTGACATGATAGGAGAAGATCCTGAGATTATGATGCTTCAGCAAAGTCATGCTATAGATATAGACACACCATTTGATCTTGAGCTGGCCAGAAGTATGTATAAATCAGGGATGATAGAATAGCAAACTTTATGAGTGTTAAAAAGAAAGTAATAATTGTAGGTGGTGGAACTGCGGGATTAACGATTGCAAATCAACTTCAAGAATATTTTGATGTTATTGTGATTGAAAAGAGTCAATTTAAAAGATACCCATTAATTTATAAAATACCATTAATGATTGGTATTATCTTTAGAGACATAAAGACAAAATATCTTTCACAAAGAGAATTTGTGTTGACGGATGGTCGCCATATTCCATTTTATGAATCAAATGTGCTGGGAGGAGCATCCATCATAAATGGGTGTGTTCACATGCTCGGAAATGAGTTGCAGTGGGAATCCATATTAAAAAATTTTGATGCTAATTATGAAGAGATCTTTGAAAGTTATGGTAAACTATATTCATTGAACAGAAATTCTAAAAATAAAATCAATCTGAAATCTGCTCATCAAAACATTATTGATAAGGCATTTTTAAAAACATTAAATCAAAATAAAATACCTATCAGAGATATGAATGTTTCTGATGAAGAAGGTTGTGGCCCAATTCTTAATACAGTAAAAAAATATTTTAGAACATCAGTTTTATCTCTTGTCGATAAAAAACACTTTAGAGTTGCTGCAGGAGAAAATGTTGAAAATATACTATTTGATGATAGTGGAAAAGTAACTGGAGTAAAAACAAACCTCAGTTCAATCAACTCAGATTATGTTATTTTATCCGCTGGTGTTATCGGGACTTGTGGTTTGTTGTTAAGAGCAAAGCATAAAAATGAAAATATTCTAAAAAATCTTGTTATAGGGACTGATATACAAGATCATACAAATCTAAGAATCAATGTCATTACCAATAAAAATATAGGCTCATTGAATGAAATATATTATAGTTCTTATAGGAAAATTTTACTTATGTTTAGGCATATTTTTGGAAAGTCCACCTTAATGACAGGAACGGGAGCAACTTCAGCAGCACACCTTGATCTTAATCAAGATGGAGTGGTGGACACGAGAATTCAGATAGTCCAATTTGCTGAATCAGGCAGGCATGGCAGTGACGGAAAATATTTTGGTAGCAAGCCGGGATTTTCTATCTCAATCACGGCTATTAATCCGGAATCTAAAGGAGAGATCACTTTAGAAGGACAAAATACTTCTATCAATCCTAAGTATTTATCATCAAAGAATGATGTTGAGTTATTGAAATTAGCGCTCAAATATTGTTTAAAATTACTTCACACTGAGCCTTTAAGTAAGCACATAGAAAAGATAGAAGACGAATACACAATAGAACACGATCCAGAAAAATATATTTTTAATACTATTTTTAGCGGTGCCCATTTAATTGGTGGCACACATAATATTATAAACTCCAGGTTCGATGTGAAAAATACAAAGGGTTTATATGTGTGTGATGCAAGTGTGTTTCAAGAGTATGCAGCAAGTAATATTCATTCTTCAGTAGTACTACTTGCAGATATATTTTCTAAAAATTTTGTAAAACACCATTTTGAGCCAAATTCAAAGCCTTTAACTTAATGATAGGGATAATGCACAATGGATAAGAAATCATATCACAAATTCGTATTTGACGAAGATAAAAAGGAATTTGTTGGAGAATTTGATGAAATGTATAAAGAGGAAAATATAGATCCATGGCACTGTTCAGATTTAACAGCTATTGCAAAAAAATTCATACGGCTATTCTCTCCGATAAGAATTGGAACTATATCTTGGATTATGGTTGTGGAAAAGGCGCTTTCACTCATACTTTTAAAAAAAATAATAATAGAGTGGTTGGGGTTGATGTATCACAAAATGCAATCAAAAAGGCGACTGATATGTATGGACACCTTGTAGAATTTTCCATACTAAAAAATGAGGAAAGCTTGTCGGGGGGGGGGGGGATACGATCTCATAATTTGTTTAGAAGTTCTATCCTATATTGAGTTTTATGAAGATAAATTAGGGAGATTTTCAAATATTGGAGAATATTTATACCTGTCGCTATATATACCAGACAATCCAATTGGGTTTGTTAAGAGTATTGATGATTTAATTGCTACTGTAGAACAATATTATAATATAGAGAATAAAATAATATATAATGATGAAAGTGTTTTTTTGTTAGGAAAATCACTGCTATTTAAAAAATTTGGGAGTTAATAATGCCTGGTTATGAACTGATAGGAAAAGAAGAGAGAAACGCAGTCAATGAATTATTTGATGATGGAGGAATTTTATTTGCACACGGGTTCGATAGCATGCGTAACAACAGATATCATGTTAGAGAATTTGAAGAGCAGTTTGCTGATTATCTTGGAGTGAAATATGCTCAAGCGGTTTCCTCAGGTACAGCTGCTTTAAAAATCTCTCTTATAGCTTTGGGCATCAAACGCGGGGATGAAGTTATTACTCAAGCCTTTACCTTTGTAGCAACTGCTGAGGCAATACTAGATATAGGTGCAAAGCCAGTGTTTGTAAACATTAATGAAACACTCAATATGGATCCTGATGAACTGGAAAATGCAATTACTGAAAAGACAAAAGCTATAATTCCAGTTCATATGCTCGGCGTTGCAACAGAGCAAGATAAAATTCATGCTATTGCCAAAAAACATAACTTGCCAGTGCTAGATGATGCTTGCGAATCTTTAGGTGCTGAATGGGGGAATGAAAAGCTTGGTACTCAATCTGACATTTCTGCATGGAGTTTTGATGCTGGCAAGACAATAATTGCAGGGGAGGGTGGTATGATCACTACTAATGACAGAGAGTTGTATATGTTAGCGCGTGAATATCATGATCATGGCCATATGGGTAATGAAAAATTGCCTCGAGGAAGGGATACTCATCGTATTCATGGCTTTAATTACCGCATGACTGAAATTCAGGCAGTGATTGCTAAAGTTCAGCTGAAGAAATTGGATTATATTGTTAAACAAAATCGAGAAAATTATTCAATTTTAGAGTCTGCTCTATCAGAAATTAATGGGTTAAAGTTCCGTAAAATACCAAATCAATGTAAACCTTTATGCGATACTCTAATTATCCAATTAGGTAGTAAAAATATTACAAAAAAGCTTGTTGAAAGGTTTGCAGCTGAAGGAATTGGAACAAAAAATGTGCCTGATGCAATAGAGTGGCATTTTGCAAAATATTGGGATCATATGTGTGATGGCTTGGGTTTAACTCATGATGAATTAGTTACACAATTAAAGCCTTCAAACGAAATTATAGAAAGATGTGTCGCCTTGCCAATTATGGTTAAAGTATCTGATGACGCTATGAATAAAAAAGCAGCTTCTATAGCCAGCTTGATTAAAACAGTTTTTTAATAGGGAGGGTAAATGTCTAGTGTTTCATTTAATAATTTTGGCTATGTCGCTTCAAAAGAAGTGGATAGTACTATTCTGGCATCAAGATATACCCATCAAAAGGCTCAGGAAAAAATGTTCAAGGAAGCAGTAAGTAGTGATTTTTAAGAGACAAGTAGTCTATCTACTCACCTCACCTCTCTCAAAACGAGATTACAACCGTTTTGGAATCCAGAGATGGCTAGATCGTGGATGGGATGTCAAAGTATTTGATTTTACAAAGTTTCTGAAACCAGAATTTTGGGATTATGTAAGCGGGGAGCAATTGTCTGTTGCTTTTGATGGTCTAATGATAATAGAAGATAAAATAACAGCATTGAAATTGCTCCAAAAGGTTGAGGAAGGGGCTATTTTTATTGATTTCCTTGCTTCAAGTAGAGCTGAACAAAAAATAAGACGAGAAGTGCGTGTTAAAGGTTTAACTCTGAAATTTAATTTAGGTTCACTGCCGATGAAACGAATTGATTGTTCAGAATATTGGCGCAAAGCACAAAAGGTAATGCAACATCCAGACCGCATTATACATTATTTGATTAATAAATTTAAAAAATATCAGGGTGATTCTCCAGATTACTGGGTTGTGGGTGGCACTTCATCACTCCATAACAACTCAAGAGGAAATTTTCTCCTTATTAGAGCTCACAACTTTGATTATGATTTTTTCTATACAGAAAAAAGGGAACTTGAATCGAACGACAATGGACTTGTCTTTTTGGATGGAGATGAAGCCTATCACTCAGATTATGTTCATTCAGGTATAGAACCCTATGTAACGGCAGAGAAATATTATCCGCTTATGGATGTCAGCCTTTTACAAATAGCAGAATCATTTGGCTATGATGTCAGAATTGCTGCACACCCTCGATCAGATTATGATAATAAATCAATTAGGTATTCATTGCCTATTTTAAAAGATCAAACCTTTGAATTAATTAAACAGTCAAGTGTTGTTGTTTCTCATGGTTCTACCTCATTGCAGTGGGCGATTATTATGCGAAAACCAATCATTTTGGTAACAACAGATGAAATGAAGAAAAGTGCTTTTAATTATGTTACGGAAGGATTTGCGCTTGCACTCGGAAAAGAGGTTGTAAATTTAAACAGGATTCCAAATAATTTTAATTGGAAATCTCAGTTACTAATAGATGAAACAAAATATAATAACTACATTGAAACATATGTTAAGCAATCCGGAACTCCCGAAAAACCTGTATGGGAGATTGTTATTGATCGCATTGAAACAGATTTGTTAAATTCTAAGATTCAATCTTTGTAGAACTATTTACGTAAAAAAATACAATCACCGTGTTGAAATAGAAGAGAATATAAACCCATGCCTAAAACCCTAATAACCACCGTTCCATTTGCCGATAAAAACCTCTACCGCTTGAGCTACTAGAAAAAGCCAATATTGATTATCTGATTAATCCACTGAACAAAAAACTCACCGAAGACGAGTTGGCA
>JADHUD010000182.1 GCA_016784705.1 Spirochaetia bacterium
AACACCCTTCCGGTATGATAATGAGACAGGGATGCTCCACAGCCATCGCGCTGTCTTAACCCTTCCGGAGGGATTCAGAGGATATAATACTGCATCAGAAATACATATTCATGATCAGACAATAATTGCATCAAACCGGGGGCATAATTCACTTGTATTTATTCAATATGAGGATACCGGTTTTAAAAATGATCCGGTCTGGGTTGAATCCGGAGGTAAAACACCGAGAAGTTTTGCAGTATGCGGTGATTCTGATGACAGCAGTGCTTATATTATTGCTGCTAATAGAAATTCTGATTCTGTGGTAATCTTTGATATGGTTCCCATGGGAGTCTGGCCGGTCAGAGAGCTGAAAATTCCCGCACCAGCATGTGTGAGACTTGTTTGCAGCCTGCCTGCAGCCGGAGAAGAAGATCAGCCTGAAGAGCCCGCAGATGGAACTACTTAAATACGAGAAATACTAGAAATTTGTCCGCTCTTCCCGTATCATTGCATCAAAATTGAGAAATAATTCTCTGCCATTATGGGAAATAGAGATTTCCTCAGGTTCTCTGGCAACTGTAGAATATGATGATTCGTATCTTTGATATTCCGTTTGCATCAAATTCCCATTCAACGTAAACTCTTTTCCATAGGTAAGTTCAAAATTATTTTCCTCTGACGTGTAGGAGAGTGTAGTGTCCTTGAAAGAGATAGCGTTTTCCTGTATGCGGTTGATGAATTCCGGAAATGAATGATCTTTTTCGGCTGTACTTATCTCTGTGATCCAGAAGGTGTTTTGTCCCTTTTGAACTAGGTCATACCGGGATCCCGCCTCTTCAGATGCGTAAGAAAGTGAACTGCTGCCAATTACGGCCAGGTATACAGATCCTTTTCTGGCAAAGAGGGTGTTTCCATCAAGTATAAATTCATCAAACTTATTTTCTGGAACATAGGCATGAGTGCTATGCAAAAGCTCCTGTTCCATAAGGCCTTTGTTCTTTGGAAGCAAATATAGTGTCATATTGATATTCCGTTCCTGAACAGAGTGAGGGAGTCTGCCGGAGCCGGTCCAGTAACCCGGAGATTCTCCATGCGGCGGGGTTCCATCAAGAGTAACTGCCGGGTGGGTAGTGAAAATTCGGACAGCATCAGCACCGTCACCTATATAAGCCTGCCATATTTTTTGCCTGTCTCCATAGGTGCCGGGAAAATAATTCTGAACAGTAGAAAGACTGAAATCTGCAGTTCTGTATGTATAAATATTGCCTCTCTGCATCGCAATACCATTTGTTTGCGGATTGCCGATTCTGCTGAGTAAATTCAAGATCCCAGGTATTTTCAAAAGCGAATAATTTACACTTTTCAGATTGAAGAAGATTTCATTACTGAAAAGAGCCTGTTTGTCTATAAATTTTATGGTGTTTGCAAATACATATGGGTTTGTATATGCCTGCATTCCCCATTGCATCATAATCTGTTCGATATTTTGTCCGATAAGGTTCTTCTGTTTTAATTCCTGGATTTTGAGACCCTGGGAAGTTTTTATTATAGTTTTATCTGTATCTTCTGTGATAGATTTTAATACATGGGGAATTTTGTATAATTTGGTGTAGATAAAATTCAGGTACATACTTGGATAGACCTCATTACCGTTGTGTAATCTGGCATTTATTCCTGCTGCAGTATAGTTGTCAGTAGATAGATTTTCCAATATTTGCTGCAGAGAGGAGAAGTTCAGCTGTTCAGGATTGAAGATGACGCTGCTTCCCGGTGCTGAAAATACGCTGTCAGAGGTATGGGAAGCAATATCAAAGAGGATTAAGTCCATAATTATTGAACTTTTAATTACTATCTCTTCATCATGTGCGAAATCCACCAAATTACTCAGCACTGCAAGATCTTCAGCCAGTGCCGAGGGTGACAGCCATTCAGAAAATCCATAATCCCAGCGTTGCTGCAGCCATATAAGAATTCTGCTGCGGGCGCGGTTCATGTGCTCAGCTCCTGACAGCTGGGCATTGGTGAATACTGAATCAGGAAACAGCTGGCCGGCAAGATACTCAGCCGCGGAAAAGAGAATTTGATGACTTTCACTCCAGAAAACCATGTTATCTTTCCCTGCGTCGCTCATCCAGTATTTATAACCTAACAAAGTTTTCTTTATGAGTTGATAATCATCAGTGGACAATATATCTGAATAATCATACATAACTCTAAGCAGTGAAGGAAGTCGGTAATCAGAATCGGCGTATCTGCTGTTCAGGTTTGTGCAGATTTGCTCAACGGCTTCAGATGAGTATTCCAAATCATTTTCCATCTGATAAAGCAGCAAGTTTTCATCAAGTGCCGTGGTAATCTGCATTTGAGGATGTATTGTTTCATATGATTTGTTTTTTATCAGGTCAAGTACAATAGATGTCAGGAGTCCTGCTGCCAGCAGAAAGGCAAGAAAGATAATTGTCCGCCGAATTCCTATCCGGGTTCGTTCTTTTTTTGAGATGGTGTTTTTATGCTGATTTGCTGGTGGCCGAATCATTCAGAACTCCTTCTTCCGTGAAACGATAGCTGATAGTAACAATTGTAGATGTTCTCAATATGCAAGTCAATTGATTCTGACGGCTTCGCTCAGGACAGCTTCGTTCAGGGCGGCCTCGTTCAGGGTTGCTAAGATTCTTGTATTACTATACAAATAGCACGAAAGTTATTTATAGTTCTATTCTTCTAGTGATTAAAATTGTTTTAAAAAAAATTCATTTTTTTGTTGCTATTAAGAAAAAATGTTTGTATTTTACAGTAAGAAAAAATATTGAGGATAGTTATACTTTGCAAGTGAGAATTGTATTAATTATACGATTTACTTCATTTTATAACATTACTAAAAAGGGTTTTCCGGTACATCCACCGGAATAATCCTATAAGAAAAAATCAAAAATTTAGATTAGAGAGGTTGAAGAGATGGCTAAACAGCTTCAGTTTGACGAAGAAGCAAGACGTTCGCTCGTAGCGGGTGTCGAAAAAATTTCCAGAGCAGTAAAGGTTACATTAGGACCAAAGGGTCGAAATGTATTATTGGACAAGAAGTTTGGTGCTCCTACCGTCACAAAAGATGGTGTATCTGTTGCTAAAGAGATCGAGTTGGAAGATCCCTTTGAGAATATGGGTGCGCAGCTCCTTAAAGAAGTGGCAACAAAAACTAACGATGTTGCCGGTGACGGTACAACAACGGCTACCGTTCTAGCATACTCAATTGTAAAAGAGGGTATGAAGAGTGTTGCTGCGGGACTTAATCCTATGGGTATTAAACGCGGTATTGATAAAGCAGTAGAGGCGGCTGTTGAAGAAATCAGAAAGGCTTCCAAAGAGATTAAAGATAAAGAAGAAATTTCTCAGGTTGCTTCTATTTCAGCTAATAATGATCGTGAGATCGGTGATGAAATTGCAAATGCAATGGAAAAGGTAGGAAAAGACGGCGTTATCACTGTTGAAGAATCAAAAAACATTGAAACATCAACTGAGTTTGTTGAAGGTATGCAGTTTGACAGAGGATACCTCTCTCCTTACTTTGCAACAAACCGGGACACTATGTCTGCAATTCTTGACGATCCGTTCATACTGATATTTGAAAAGAAAATTTCAAATATGAAAGATTTACTGCCGATTCTTGAAAAAGTTGCTCAGGCAGGGAAACCTATTCTTATTATTGCAGAAGATGTTGAAGGTGAAGCGCTGGCAACTCTTGTTGTGAATAGTTTGAGAGGTACTTTGAGTGCAGTTGCTGTAAAAGCGCCTGGTTTTGGTGACAGAAGAAAAGCAATGTTGGAAGATATTGCTGTTCTTACCGGCGGTCAGGTTATTTCAGAAGAGATTGGCCTGAAGTTGGAAAATACTGAACTTGCACAGCTAGGCCGTGCAAAATCTGTAAAAATCGAGAAAGAAAACACAACCATCATTAACGGAGCAGGAAAAGCTTCAGATCTTAAAGATAGAATTTCTCAGATTAAAGTACAGATTCAGGATACTACTTCTGATTATGACCGAGAAAAACTTCAGGAACGACTGGCAAAACTTGCTGGTGGTGTAGCAGTAATTAATGTAGGTGCTGCAACCGAAGTTGAATTAAAAGAGAAAAAACATCGAGTTGAGGATGCTTTATCTGCGACACGTGCTGCTATTGATGAGGGTGTTATTCCCGGAGGTGGTGTAACTTTAATCCAGGTTGCAAAAGCTCTTGAAGGCAAAGACTTATCTGATCTTACTGATGAAGAAGCTGTTGGATATAAGATTGTTCGACGTGCTCTTGAAGAACCTATCAGACAAATAGCAATTAATGCTGGTCTTGATGGTGCAGTTATTGCTGAAAGAGCTAAACATGAAAAAGTTGGTATTGGTTTTGATGCATCTGCAATGAAGTGGACAAATATGATTGAAGCAGGAATTATTGATCCCGCCAAGGTTACACGCA
The DNA here is from genome assembly GCA_016784705.1 of Spirochaetia bacterium. Taxonomy (GTDB): domain Bacteria; phylum Spirochaetota; class Spirochaetia; order JABMQR01; family JABMQR01; genus JABMQR01. The sequence continues at coordinate 4,445 of JADHUD010000182.1, forward strand.
GTGCACTCCAGAATGCTGCATCAATAGCAAGTCTCCTGCTGACAACTGAATGTTCAGTGACAGATCTTCCTGAAAAAGACGGGTCAGCTATGGGCGGCGGTGGCGCTCCCGGCATGGGCGGCATGGGCGGCATGGGCGGCATGATGTAAATAAGATGAATCCCATGGATTTGTCTATTTATTTATGAAATCAGCGATGTAAGAATTGATACATAAAATCCCGGGTGTCAGCCCGGGATTTTTGCTTGCTTGATAGACTTGAGTTTTTTAACTTTGGAGGAGCGGTATGAAAAGAGAAGATTTTGTTTTTTGTATTGGGTATCAAGGCGACTCTGCAGTTATTGATGGTCAGTCTAAAAAAGAGTTTGGAAAACTTGACACAAAGGCATTAGCAGAAAAAGGTCTTTTCCGGGCTGCATTTTGTTCTGCTGTATATAGTGGTAATACTGCTGAGATGCAAATTGTATTAAATGCGTTTAACAGTTCTGCTGGAACTAATTTAACCAGAACTGAAGATATGAAACGGCTTTTAGGTGTGTTTGAAGTAGAAGAGGATATAAAAAAGAGTATTGTTGTGTAAGAGCATTTAATCAGTGTATAATCTTGACAGTTAATCCTTGACTATTAACAGACTAACATGATATTTTTGCTCGATACTATCTACAAAGATTAGCGAGGTTACTATAATTATGACTACATTATTTTCTTCATTACCGTTTTTGCTGGCAGCACCCGAAGGTGGAACCAGCAGTTCAGGCGGTTCTATGGTAACTACCTTTATAACTTTCGGACTGATTATTGTCGTTTTTTACTTCCTTATCATTCGTCCCCAGCGGAAACGTGATAAAGATACAAAAGCAATGATAAATGCAGTTAAGAAAGGCGATAAAGTAGTTACAATCGGCGGAATTCGCGGTACAGTAATGTCAGTAAAAGATACTGTTATTGTACTTAAGGTTGATGACAACACAAAACTTGAATTCAATAAGAGTGCAGTGTCTACTGTTCTTGAGAAAAAAGGTGAAAGCCC
>JADHUD010000183.1 GCA_016784705.1 Spirochaetia bacterium
AATAGGGAAAGAATTTATCCAGCTCAAGTCCGGGAGCTATGACGGCGAAGGAGGGAATATACCGGTATTCATATTGTCCATATAACTCATCCTGTTCGTACTGGGTACTGGCAATAACCAGATCTGCATTGGCAAGTATTTCCTCTTCAGTTTGGATACGTGTCGATATTGCAAATTCTTTATCAGCCGAGGCGTTGGTCCAACCATGATCAGATAGGAAGGAGAGTTTGTTTCGGCCCAGAGAGTGGGCGGTAAATATATTTGGTATTCCGAATGTCTGGGAAATCTGGGTTGCCACATATCCGGCATCTGCATAATGACCATGTACAAAATCCGGTAATATATCCAGACTGCGAAGATAAGCAATAAGATTATCGGTATACTCATCAAGATATGGCCATAACAGTTCTTTACGGTGATACTTATAACCACCGCAGGGCAGGCGGATAATATCTGCCTTCCCGGTGATTGGTTCCCGTGGAGTGCTGTAATCGGAATGAACCCGTTTATCCCTGATTAACCGTGTTGCCAAATCTATTTTTTTAATTGATTTCTCTTTGGAGAGGTGATTGATCAGTTCTATTACATACCTGGTTTGTCCACCAGTATCAGCATCGCGTCCAAATTCAATCTCTTTGCCACGGATCAAGCCGTGGATATTTATCATTAATATATACAAAACAGTGATTATTGTACAGAATATACTGATTAAGCGCAATAGGTCGCAATAGGTGTAATCATCAGGTTATATCAGGCATTGTTACTCCTGATAAGTTGACAATATCCGCAATATTCATCAATGTTATTAAATACTGTTGGCAAATCAGGAAACAGTAAAAAAGTTGAGGAGAGTATATGTATACTGGAAAAGGATTTGAAGCATCCGAGCTTGGTGATGTGGATGTATTTCCCCATAATGGTGTTTTCCATCTATTTCACCTGGTCCTTCCAAACCATGATTATATAGCACATGCTGTAAGCAAAGACGGGTTTCTCTGGCGCCGTGTAAAGAATGCTCTGTTTATTGGTGAGCCTGGTGAATGGGACGATGATATGGTTTGGACGATGCATGTCAGTCATGACCCCATTATGCCGTCCCAGTTCAGGATGTTCTACACAGGTCTTTCGCGCAAAGAGGGGGGGCGTGTTCAAAGAATTGGATTAGCACGGTCAATAGACCTGTATCGTTGGGAAAAAGTGGTTTCAGGGGACTATCCGCTTTCCATCGAGGGACCGGAATACGAAAGTACCGTAGATGAGGGGCGGCATTGGGTAAGCTGCAGAGATCCCTTTTTTTTCAGGGAAAATGACAGAGGATTTCTACTGGTTAATGCACGTGTGTCAGATGGCCCGGTTGTCCGGCGTGGATGCGTGGGTCTGGCTGAAGAGGTGTCTCCCGATAAATTCAGGTGGCTGAAACCTCTCTTTTATCCACGAATGTATGATGATCTGGAGGTTCCCGGATTGTTTAAGATACATGGAAGCTATTACCTGTTCGGGAATATCAAAGAGGATATAAAAGTTCATTACTGGAAATCAGGAGAACTGAATGGCAACTATGAAGCCTTTGCTTCAAACGTCCTTCTTCCCAAGGGTAATTATGCGGTTCGAATTACCAAGGTCAAAGAGAGATACCTGGTCTGGAATTTTTACGCTGACAGAAGCACTGAATATCGCTCAACCATATTACCCCCTCCCACAGAATTAAAGATTGATTCAGAGGGTAAGCTTTACCTGACCTCTTATTGGAAGTTTTGTGATAAAGTTAAGAAGAGGATTTCCGGATCAGACTTGCTTCCTTTACACAGAGTCCTGGGAAACTGCAGTGCTGATGCGAATCGCAAGGGGGACGGAGTTTCTCTTAAGACAATCAGCGGGTACGAGATATTTCATTTTACTAAGCAGGCAACTGATTTCAAATTATCTTTCAGTCTGGGAATGGAAGGGGCTGGTAAAACCGGGCTGGTGTTCCGGTCTGATGATGAAGCCAATGGTCACTTTATGAGTCTTGATGTAACTCACGGTTTGGCTCAGGGCAGAGTCTGGGGACAAAGGGATCAGGGAGGTATCGAGAATTCCTTTATATATAAAACGATACAAAGCAACAGATTTCCCGCTATCCGTAATAGTTTTCTCAAAATTGAGCTGGTACTATTTGGCGGGTATATTGAGCTCTCGATAAATGATCAGATCATTCTTCGATATGTTGAAACAAGTTATATGGACCAAACCAGATTTGGATTGTATGTAGAAAGTGCTGAAGTTATTCTGAAAGATATGATTTGTGAAATTCTTGATGGTCCCGAAGAAGAGGATCATCAGATTATGTAAGTTTTATAGTACCAGAAATAAAAAAAGAGATTTTTTCTTTGTATATTGTCGATGCTGATATCAGCTGATTCTGAGCAGCCCCATTATCAGCCCGATAATTCCACCGAAAACCCCACCCCAGATTACCAGCCAGCCAAGATGTTTTTTAATCATATCCTGAATGATCTTTTTCACCAGCGGGGGAGTAAGTTCGTTCAGTCGGGCTTCGACAATGAGATCAACTTTTTCTTTAACAGTTTCAGCAAGATTGATTTTACCGCCGATAGCCTTGGACAAAGCACTCTTGAACTCTTCACTTTCAGCCTGATCCTGCACAAATTGACGCATTTTTTGTTCAAAAGGGTCCTTGAAGCTTTTAAGCAGGGATGGTCCGCCGAACATATTCAGCATACCGCCAAGTGTTGATTCAAGGATCATAGCGGTGAGGGAATCAAATGCTTTTTCAAAATCTATTGCATCAAGTGCAGGCTGGAGGTCAAGAACAGTGCTCTCGGGTTTCAGTGTATCTCCAAGAAATTTCTGTATATTTTCTTCGGTAAAAAACTGATTAATAATAATTTGACGGATGCCTGTTTTGAAATCCTCAAAATGATTGGGAACTACCCCCGAACCGTAGAGAAGGGGGACTTTCTCAAACAGCATGTGAATAGCAAGCCAATTCGTTATTGCACCTGAGAGAGCAAAAAATCCTACCATTCGTATATATTCCCCATACCAGGGAGAGAGATAACCGGCTGCAATAACAAGTAATGAGATAATATTTGTAACCAAACTTTTATTCATATAATTCCTCAACTGATTAAACAAAATGCAAAAATTTTCAGCAATGCAATTTTCTCACTATAATGTGATTCTGAAATGTTGGAAAGTAGCGAAGCCAAATTCAGACTATGAATTTGAATTGTTTCTGTATAGGATACGGTTGACATCGGAGAAAAATCGGAGAAAAATCTATTATCATCTGGTATGAAAACCCGCAAATATCCCTTGAAGTAAGTGTTTTACTGGTTTCAATAAAAATAGTCTGGATGATACACAGCCAGCATCGGTACAATCATTTTGTATTCTGGATCTTGAATTCGATTGAATTCAGGGTGAATGAGTTATCCTCTTCGATGAAAAAGATAAGTGATATCCAGGAGCCTGAGCAGGGCAGAATTTAGGGAACATTTTCCTGCTCCCATGATACCTTTCATTACTGACCAGTGAACCGCGGTAAATTTTCATACAGGCAGCCTGACAACTTTTTACAAATTGCTTTCACCTCATTGGCTGCCTCAGAAGGAGAACCTCCCCCGGCCAGTCTTTCCACTTCCAGCGCCATGATTTTATGAGTCTGGGGGGTTATTGGGAAAAACAGTGAAAAAAGAATACCTGAAATAATAAAAATAAGTGGTGATATAAAAAAGAGAATACGGAGTATCGATATAGTACTGGTTGTCTGCTCTAAAGGAATACTTTGTGAAGTTGCACCGAAACCTTTATACTTTATTGCATCAAATACTCTCCGTATAATTCTTTTGTCTTCTGGGGAGACTGCAGTTAACGAAAAATTTCCTTCGTTATTTTTCAGACTATAGGCGTTTTCAATCAGCTTGCTGTATCCGCTAACTCCGGTATTTAATTCATATAATGCAACTCTCGGGAGCACATCATCGACTAATTGATCACTGGTAAAAGCTGCCGGTACTGGTCCCAGATATCCGATGGTTGAAAGCAGCACACCTAAAACAGGGAGAACCAAAGCCCCTTGAATAAGCTTTCGTATTAGGGTCATAGCCCCGGCATAGATTCCTGCCCGTTTTTCTCCGGTCATGAGCTCATCAACATCTGTTACAAAAGGAAGTATCTGATAGGGTATTAGGGTTCCGGCTCCCAGACCTGCACCTATCGCGATACAGTTAATGATAAGTGTCCATGATGGGGTGGTTGGAGTCTGGAATATCATTGCAAGCATTGCCGCTGCCCAAAGAGAAAGCCCAATTCTGTAGGCAGTCGCATGGCCCTTTTTATTTGCTATTTTTATATAGAGCGGAAGCGCTAGAATTTGGGTTATCAGTATACAGCCTAACCCGATAGTTACAAAAGAATCCCGATGCAGATAATCGAGGATGTAAAATTTAAACCATGCCATAAGAATATCCATTGCACCATACGCACTGATATACATGATAATATGAATCCTGAAACTCCGATTATTAAACATGCTGGCAAAATTCCTGAATATGCTGCGGTTTTCATTTCCGGTTTTCTCTACCGGTAATTCCCAGGTTCCCAGATAGACAAAGATCCAGGGAATTGCAAAAAGAATTCCGAAACAGATACCCATCATTAGATGACCACGAGTATTTCCACCGAAAAGTTGAATTATCGGTTGTGCAAATAACCCTGCCAATAGTGTGGCAAACATGGAGAAAAACATTCTGAATCCGGTAAGTTTATTCCGCTCCTTGAAGTTGCGTGACATCTCAGCACTCAGGGCTGAGTAGGGAACCAGAGCTACTGTGGTGGTGGTATAAAAGAAGAGGTAAGCCATGAAATAGTAGAGGAAAAATGCAAAATCATTCGAAAATCTTACGGGAACCCATATAAGTGAAAAGGATACGGCAATTGGTATTATGACAATAAGAAAGAATACTCTTCTTCTGCCGAATCTTGATTTTGTATGGTCTGTAATATAACCCATGATCGGGTCAGATATGCTGTCCCAGATTTTTCCAAGGCCTGGAATCAGACCGGCAAGGATAGGTGACATTCCCACAACGGCAACCAGATAATACATGGCAAAAGTGCTTACAATAAAAAAAGAGCCTCCGCCATAAAGGTCACCTATTCCATACGCGATACAATTTCTTGTTTTCAGAGTTCTTTGACTAGCCGGTAGTGTTGCCATGGTTAATTATTACACCATGTAATAAAACAAGTCAAAAGAAAATAGACAAAAACCGCCCCTAAGGAGCCCTAAGGAGCCCAAAGGAGCCTGACTTATAAATCTTAAGACTGACAGACTCCAAAGGACGGCTTTTGTAGTTAATATCCGCAATGCAGGTTAATATCCCAATAGAATAGGTTGTTCTTTGCAAAACGGACTAAAACCTTCGTTTTTGTCTTTTAATCTTG
>JADHUD010000184.1 GCA_016784705.1 Spirochaetia bacterium
GAAGAGGCAAGCACCGTTGCTTTTTCACTGTTGCAGCCAGGAGATTTGTTTATTACTATGGGAGCTGGGAGTAATCGGGAAACAGCGGAAATACTCTTTGCACGTTTGGAAGAATGAGTTATCTTATTGAAAAATTGTACCAGATCATATATTTGGGTCAGACACCAGTTAGTGTTCACATCTTTTGCTGCACTTAGCTGCACATAACTGAATACCAGGAGGATCTCTAAAAAGCATGAAAAGTATGACCGGCTATGGAAATAGTGAATATCAGAATGAACTGTTCAGAGTATCTGTAGAAATAAAATCTTATAATAACCGGTATCTTGATATTCAAGTAAATTCCCCATCGTATCTCTCTGTTTTTGAACAGGAAATAAAGAATCTGATAAAGGCTCAAGTTACCAGAGGCCGTATAGATGTTAATATCCACATAAAGCAGTTTGAATCGAACCTTGACATCATTGTTGATAAACAAGTAGTTTCCAAATTGCTGACTGCCTATAAAACCATAGCAGAAATTGCCGGGTTAGATGAAAATCCCGCACTCAGCCATTTTCTCGGCAATGAGGATGCCATCAAACTGGTAAAAAATATTGATGCGGAAATCTATCATCAAGCTGTAATAGAACAGATACAAAGTGCAATGGAGCCTTTCTGTCAAACCAGGGAACATGATGGTCAGATGACCTTTGAAGATATAATCCGCAATTTACATAAATTCGAACAATCTTTTGCAATAGTGTGTGAACAGGCGGATAGTCTGGAAGCAAAGCTTCATGACAACCTCACCGAACGGTTTCAGCAATTGCTGGGTGATGGATATGACGAGGGGCGGATATTGCAGGAGGTTGGGGTGATGCTTAATAAATATACGGTGAATGAGGAGATTCAGCGAATCAGGAGTCATCTAAACCAATTCAAAGGGGTGATGGAGAAAGAAGCTGCAGCGGGTAAAAAACTTGATTTCATATGCCAGGAACTGAATCGTGAAATAAATACCACTGCCTCAAAGAGTGTAATTGCTGAAATCAATCAGGCAGTAGTTTTGATGAAAGATTCTCTTGAAAATATACGTGAGCAATTACGGAATATTGAATGAATCGTAATAAAAAACTTAGAAATTAGGGGAAAAATGTGAAAATTGCAATATCGGGTAAGAGTGGATGCGGAAACACTTCAGTCAGTAGAATTGTGGCAGATCAGCTGGGGTATTCCATGATTAATTATACCTTTCGTTCTATGGCAGAAGAAGCAAGTATCCCATTTAAAGAATTTTGTGCTTTGGCAGAGAGTGATGACAGTTATGATATTCAATTGGATAAAGCTCAGGTAGCCATGGCTTCTTCAGGTGATTGTGTTCTGGGTTCCAGGCTTGCTATCTGGATGCTTAAGGATGCTGATCTGAAGGTATACATGTATGCTGAACCTGAGGTGCGTGTTCAAAGAATTATGAGGCGTGAAAAGAGGCCGTTTGATGTAATTCTTCAGGAGACTCTGGAGAGGGATGCAAAAGATAGCGCGCGGTATATGCGGATTTATGGAATTGATACGAATGACTACTTATTCGCCGACCTGATTTTAAATACAAATGAGCTTGACCAATTTCAGGCAGCTGAGAAAATAATTGAAAAAGTTGAAGAGGTTTTAAAGACTATACACGCATCAGGTTAACAGATATAATCTGATGATTCTATCGACTGCAGAAGGAGTTATCACAACTCCGAAATCTCATTCATCCATTTGACTGTGCAAGGAGCAATATCTATGGGAATACCTATTAATAAGTTAATTGATAGTAAAGAAAATGTTTATCAACTTACCTGTATAGCTATTAAACAGACTGAAAAAATCATCAGACCTGAATTGGAAGAGGGTGAAGAAGAGACCGAGAAAATAATCTCAGAAGCGATATCCATGGTTCTTGAGAATACAATAGAAATAAACATTGAAGAGATTGAATAGAGTAGTACTAGTATTTGGACCCACAGGGGTCGGGAAAACGGCACTAATTGAGGGTTTGGCCGGGCAAAAGGCTGAAATCGTTAGTGCGGATTCCTTACAGGTATATCGTGGTCTTGATATAGGGACCGCAAAACCAACCAGCAGACAGCAAAATGAAATTCCCCACCATCTAATAGATATTTGTGACCCTTTTGAACCATTCACAGTTGGAATGTTTGTGAATTCAGCCGATCATGCTGTGAAATTAATACATGATTCCGGTAATATTCCGGTGATATCAGGCGGAACGGCCTACTATATTAAGCATTACCTTACCGGATTGCCGTCAGCACCGGTTTCGGACAGTAAAATCCGGAGATACATCGAACAGCTCTATCAGCAGCGGGGAATTGCATACTGTATAGAAAAACTTCAGCAGGTTGATCCAGTCTCTGCTGAAAAAATCAATCCCAATGACATCTACAGAATATTACGTGCGCTTGAGGTGTTTGAGACTTCCGGGAAGCCCCTCTCTTCATACAGCATGAAGGAATATATTCGGGATGATATTGATCCTGTAATAATTGGACTCTATCGGGATAAAACAGAACTTCACCGCCGGATAGAGGAGCGGGTTGATGATATGTTCAGACAGGGCCTGCCGGATGAGATTAAGTCCTTAATACGAGCAGGGGCAAATGCCGGTTGGCCGGGAATGAAAGGTATCGGGTACAGAGAGTTCTTTCAGGCTGCCGCCAGCGGAGAGTATTCATACCGAGTCATATCCAGTTTGATCAAGCGTAACAGCAAGACCTATGCAAAACGGCAGATGACTTTTTTCAGGAGTCTCCCGAATGTTCTTTGGCTGCATCCGGAAGATGATAAAGAACGCATTAATCAACTATTGTTGAGTCAATTCTCCTGATTTCAGTAATCAGCCAATAGTCTTTTTTTAATCTTACATCCAATTCTTCTCTGATGCTTTTTTGTTCAACTTGATTTCCGGTTTCAGTCTCTTTATCACCGGAGTCTTCGTCGGGAGAGGGCGCGGGAGTCCAGAGATCATATTCAGCTAAAAATGTATCTTCATCCAATTGTGTAATTTCAAGATCAGTGATTCCATAAATTATACTAGTAGGGTCAACTTCCGGTCTTCCCTGATCCAGCCACTCCTGTGCTGAAACCAACCCGTCATTCTGCTCATAGGCCAGACGGGTACGGCTGGTAACGAACAGGTAGGTAACCATATTCGTCGCTTCACTTTTTACCCCCCGGTCAAGACAGTCTCCTAATAGTTCAGAGTCAAGGCTGTTCTGGCTCTGGTAATAGAGTGCAATCATTTCCTCGGGAGGAAGACCGGCAGTTGCCGGCGATTCAAGTATATTGCCGAGTATAGAGACTGAAAAGGCAACTATTGCTGCCAAAGCTAGTGTTGAGGCAATGAGAATGTTGCCCCGTTTTCTCAGAAATCTTTTTTTCTTCGCTCTCTTTTCACGGCCGGCAAGATAGGCTTGCAGTTTTTCGCTGGTGTCAATGGGATTTTCATTGAAGAAATCATCATACAGTACCTTGAATTCTTCTATCCATGTGCCGATATCCTGAATTTCATCAGTTTTTCTTGCATTCAGTATCTTCTGTATCCATTCTCCAGCTTTTGGGTTTAATTTTCCGGGGTACAGGTTTATTGGTGTGGGCTTATAGGAATCATCCCTTGCATCCTGGTTCTCCAGAGGAGCTTGACCAGCGATGTAATGATAGAGATAGGATGCCAGCAGATATACAGATATTTTCTCATCTCTGAACCCGGGCCGTACCCATTTTTCATAGGTCCAATCAATCTGTTCACTATTTTTTCCGGTTATCTGCAGTTCCATAATTGAGAAAGGAAGCAAAAGTATCCCGCCGCCTTCGATAAGGTAGAGTGCATCCTGCGGTATAAATCTCTTGCAGTTTACTAATTTCAGTAATTCAGCTATATCTCTGATTCTAGCCAGAAAATCTGTTTTCTCCAGAGTAAAAAGAGCTTCGAGCTGAAGGAGTTTAATTGGTTCAAAGTAGATATATCTGTTTCCGTTTTGCTGAGTAAATCCCTGCCAATACCATTCACTGAGTTTACCGTCTTTATACAGATATCCTGATTCGCGTTTGCCCTGCCAAATATTAGTTGGGATGGCAGTCTCTTCCGGTGAAATGTAGAGTAAAGTCTTAAGTGTACCATGTATCGCGGCGGTTTCAATCATTTGCTATAATTCCTTCAGTTGATTTCGGTGATAATACTGCCGACAGGCTATATGTCGATCGATTTGCTGATTCCAATTCTGACTTGTGATATCCAATAACAGTCCAAATGCCGGTAAAATAACCCGTTTTTTTTACTGCTTCCAGAATATGTGCTCCGCACATGCTGATCCTCTTTTTCCCTAATGCCTCTAGAAGCGGTGAGGGATCTTTGCCGGTTAGAATATCTGCTGCAGTTTCGGCATGAATTTGAGCCCTGGCAGAGGGCAAATCTCCAGTAAGATTTGTCGAGACAACAAATAGTGTCTCTTCCGGTTTAAAGATTCTCAATGTTTTAGAGAGTTCCCGTGATGTTTCTGATGAAGGATTTCCCACCAGCAGCGGTATTACCGAATGTTCTCCAAACAGCTGGCGGATATACGGCAATTGCAGTTCAATGGCTGGCTCTTCCTCAAAATATGAATTTCTCATGGCTGCAGAATCTGAAGTCCTGTCAATTTCCTGTAAGGTGATCTGATCAATAGGAATAGTGAAGCCCGGCATACTGAAAGCTTCAGCTTCAGGAAAAAAGAGTGTATAATCGGCATCTTCAGTCAGTATGTCACCATGTAGAGGTGCAATTATCACAATATTTTTTGGGTTGATGTTTTTCAGTTCAGCATACATTTTACCCATTATCTCTGATACTTCAGCATAAGCGGCATGCGGAGATATAACAGCTAATGGAAGTGCAGTAATCTTCTGAATTCCTGACTGAGACGTTGTCATAGATGTAACAACATGTGAATGCAGGGTTGCCGGGTCTGCGGGGTAGAAGACTGCATCACCAATGGGTTTCTGAATTATCATATCTATACATTACTGATTCTCTTCTTCATGGACAAGTGTTTCTCAGGGGGATTTGTAGAATGGCGAATAAAAGCTCCACGATAAAGCTTCACAATAAAAAATGCAGTCCTGTATCTACCGATCGTTGCCGCTATGTGTAAAGAGTCTGTCCAGCCGTTTCTGATCAAGAACAACTGATAGATTTTTTTCCTGAGTTGGTATCACCAACCCGAGTTGACCATGTTTCGCTCTTCTGAGATACTTCACTTGAGTATAGAAGAGCTCTCCCTTTCCACCATTCCGGCCTTTAGAGTAGTAGAGGGCTAAATTTCCCGCATCGAGAAGAATCTCCAGAGGAATTGTTTTACCTCTCTGTGTTTTTATAAATACATATCAGCCAGGATAATCTCTTGC
>JADHUD010000185.1 GCA_016784705.1 Spirochaetia bacterium
AAACTGATTTATTTATTTCGCCAGGTTATACCTTTAAGGTAGTTGACTATTTGCTGACAAATTTTCATACACCTGAATCCACGCTGCTAATTCTGGCCGCATCTTTTGCTGGTTATGATTTTATTATGCGTGCTTATAATGAGGCAATAACAAATGAATACCGATTTTTTTCTTATGGAGATGCAATGCTTATAATTTGAGAAACAGCAGAAAAAATTTCTCTTTCCAATACTGCTATATTCAAGGTGCCATCAAACCTGATTAAATGAGTTTTATTAGACATTTTGCAAAAGGCTTTTTCATATAAATTATAAACTTTTTCCTGAAATTCCAAAGTTTCAAAATCATCACGGATCTCCCTGTTTGCAATTCTATCAATACATACATCAGGGGGGGTATCAATATAAATTACTATTTCAGGGAAAGGGAACAAACTATTAATTATCTCCACCTCACTATAAGGCGCATCTATTGATTGGTATGCTAAAGAAGAGAAAAAATAGCGATCAGATACGACTATTCCGCCTTTTTCTGCTGCTGATACAATTCCATCTACCAAATTATACAAGTGATTATCCCTATCTGCTGCAAATAAAAAAGCAAGAGATCTCGGGGTGATTTTAATATCACCTCTTAGAATCTGCCGTATTAATTTTCCAATTTCAGAATTGGTTGGTTCACAGGTAAGGAGAACGCTAGATCCTGAATTTCTATATTTCTGAGCCAATAAATTTGCCTGTGTGGTAGTACCTGCGCCATCAAGACCTTCGAAAACTATTACATTTTGTAAAATATTCTCTGAATTTTTCATATAAAACTATTTATAATCTATTTTTTAAAAAAAAAACATATTTATTAGTAATCTTTTATATAATATGATTGTTAATATAATGGATATATAATGAAAAATTACAATACTGTACTCAATATCGTACTGATAGCCATATTTTTGGTGGTATCAGCACTTGCCTCAATTCCTCTGACTCGTTTTATGGAGGTTAAGTCAGTATCTTTTATCAACCGCTATATACTTTCTCTTGAAGAAATTTTAGGTTCTGATATTTCATTCAATTTGCAGGATAAAGACATTCTTCGTCATGTCAAGCTAAACAATGTCGTTATTCAGGACAAATCAGTTTCACGAAATATAATAGCAGATATTGATGAGCTTACTATTGAATATGATCTCATTAAACTCTTATTTAAACGGAATTTAGATACATATACCATAAAAGCCGTAATAAGTAATATGTCAGGAAATCTAAATGAATCAGAAATTAAAAGAATAATTTCTCAGATTAATACCGGGAGAGCGTTTAGTGATCAGAAAGATAATCAAAAGGAAAGTACTGATTATTTTTCGCAATTATTACCCAAACTACTTTTACAGATATATATACAGAATTCGAATATTAATATCGAATATGGCCAGACAGTATCAGAAATTAGTGATATTAATCTCAATATTGAAATTGATAAACTGCAATTTCAAACTGGATATTTTTCTGCAGATTTCATTGAAACTGAGATTTATAATCCTGAAAATCCATTTGATTCCGTTGGAACTTTACTGATAGAAAATACAACTCTTCAAACTCTTCGAAATGATAATTATTTTGATTTTAATGCTAATATTTTTAAAACAAATATTCGAATAATTGATAACAGCCTTACTTCTGTATCAAATTTACACACTATCACTCTTGATGGTGCCTTTTCTGTTCAGGATGTATCTTTGCATCATATCAATCTTACAATTTTAGATTCAGAATCAGAAAACAAAGATGATGCAAATTCTCTCTTAATTAAAAGTGGAGTTCTTGATGTTACAGCTAAGCAGAAAAGTTTTTCAAATGAGGTTACATTTAATATTGCATCAGAACGGCTATTCACTGAATTAAAAAATTTACATAATGATGTGATAACAGCCAATCTGATAAATGCTGATATTTCATTTGATTCTACTCTATCTATTCCGACAGAAATTCCGGCATTAATTTTCTCTTTTAAAGAATTGGCATTATTTGCTGGATTCTCTGTTGAAACACCGGATCTGAAAGAAGAACAAAATGTGTTACATGTTTCATTAAAAGAGTCCAATGTTGAACTGTTTAAGAATCCCACACGAAATACCTACAATATTTTATTGAAAACAGATTCAATCTCCTCAGATATACTGGTTCCCGGATTGTCTCTTTCCGGAAACGGCCTTATTGAAACACCAACCATACTTCTTGAAACAAAACTGAATCAATTTATTGATATATCTTTTCTATCAGAAGTGAGTACTTTTTCTATGCTGCTTGAAGATACTGAATTTGCTCTGCAGGCTAATGCGTCAAATATGTATGTCAAGAATAGCGGCAGGAGCTTATCAGGTACCTTGAGTTCAGAATTAATCAGTTCACTGCAGCTTGAAAATCACATTGATATCAGTTCAGCAATAGATGTAAAAGCTGACTATGATTATGATAATCAAATTATTAATTCAGATTTACAATTAAATTCCATCTACATAGATAATAAAGAGTTTCTTGAAAAAATTTATGGATCTGTGAATATTAATATTCCCAATCGCTTAGCTTCAGGTAATCTGAATATACCAGGATTAACAGCTGATTTAAAATACAGTTCTGCAGAAAAAGATATTTCTGCAAATTTGAACATTGATAATTTATCCATTGATACGTACAAAGAACAAATATCAAGATTTATAGATTTTAGTAAACTGAATTTTTTAACCGGATCAATTTTTGATGCTGCTATATCATTAAATTATCGATTCCCGGAATACGATTTAACGTATATAGGAGAATTATCTATAAAAAACCTTTTTATCAATGCAAATCTACCTCCTATAAATTTTGAAACAGGATTAGACGGTAACAGGAGTGATATCTCTATACATGATGCAAATATTTTTGTCTCAAACTATATAATTTCTCTCGGTGGAACATTTGATATGGTGAACAGAATTCCTGCAATAGAGGTAAACATATTTTCAAGTGATACAGAACCAAAAAATTTCTCCGAGAACGAAGCATATGATATCCTTCCAATAATTAGTGCCGAAATTTTCGGAAACACTCTATTAGATGGTGAAATTGCAGTAACTTCTAATCTGCTGCCAGAGGGATCAATACTATCTCACTACTCAATAGGGGGTGCTTTAAACTCTATTGATTTTAATGGCGAGGTTCAATACAGGGATTTACATTACCCGATTGTGTTAAATGCTGATTTGAATACTATATCTTTAACTGGTATCGGCGGAGATCAAAAACTAGGATTTGCTGAATTTTCCATTACACAAAAAGCAGATGATTCAATGAAATATTCCGGATCTTTAACACTTAACAACCAACATTTACCGGATACAATATCAACTTTTCTCTCTCAACTCAGCTTTGATGCTGCTGTAAATTTTCAATTTAATGATTTACATGATTGGATTTTCAATATTGAAAATGCTGATATAGAAAATATTGTTTTTGGCAGAAACTTTGTGACACTCAACTTAGATTCTGTTCAAATTATTCCTGATTTGATAACAATAAAACAGCTCAAATATACCGATTCAGTTTCAAGCTTAGCAGGAGAAGGTGAAATAAGATACAAATTCATTGATGATCTATCATTTGAATCTTTAATAGATATTAAAAATGATAATGAACAGGTAAAGATCACATTAAATAAAACAGGAAAAGCAATAAAACTTACAGCAGATATTTCAGGAGGAAGGCTTCTTCATGCTCCCATAGATATAGGGTCTGGAATAGTGGATGGAAGTGTAACTTTAACAGGATACAAATCTGAGTTTAATTTTACGTCGGATTTGAGTATTCGTAATGGATTAATGTCACAAAAACACTATGCAGGAAGAGTACTTCTCTTAGGTAATGAGCAGGAATTAAAAATAGAGAATTTTTCCGGTGAGTATGATGGAAGCTCTGTACAAGATTTTTCTCTAAAATATAATTTTATCAGCGGCCTTATTGAAAGCTCGAGTTTTCAGCAGCTAAAAACAAAGAATGGAATGATAACATTTAATCTTGACCTGAAATCCGAAGTGCAGGAAATTTACTCAATATTTGATGTATCTATAGATGAAATTCTCAATCAGAATTTAGTGATTTATAGCACTATTTCAGATATACATTCAAACGGAATTTCACTTCTTGAAGATTTTACCGCTATCGTAGAAATAGCTAATGGATCAATAGGTGTTGAGGGAGGACCCAATAATTCCATTAAAGCTGAAATTTCAAAAGAAGGTTACGTAAATGCATCGGTAGGACAAAATATAGAAAGTTCACTACCTTTTTCTTTCTCCTTAACAGGGTCGCTTAAAAACGGTTTAATTGGTGTAAATATAGAAAATATTCAGTTTGATTTGACTTATCTTAATTCAATTTTAAGAATATCTGATTATTTGCACTTTGAAACAGGTGACTTATACGGGAATATGCGAGTTACCGGTTCGTTAAAGGACCCCGATTTTTTTGGTGAGTTGTTTTGTGATTATATTGAATTAACATCATTATTATTACCAGAAAAGGTTAAAGCTGAAAACATCAGTGCATCAATTAGCGAAAAAGCACTCTATTTTGTTCCTTTTTATGCTGAAATAGATAATAAATTTTCAGAAATAAACATGCAAATGGATTTAGAGTATTTAATACCCTATTATTATGATATAGAAATCAACATTCCGGAAAAGGGGAGAGTTCAAATAAAAAACAATTTCTCTAATATAGGGCTGGTTGTTGATGGAATGATTTCAGGTTTACTGAATTTCAAGGGTGCAGGACCTGATATGCTTATATCGGGGAATTTGAAAATTGATGATGCTGCGATAAGCTTAGATCCTAAAGGGAAAAGTCAGAACTTAGCGCAGCGTGGAGATATTTCTGCAAATCTGGCATTACAAACAGGAAATAATGTAAAAGCTATTTTACCCAACTTGGATTTTCCTATAATTTCAGCTACTATTTCCGAAAACCAAAAATTAAATATTTCATATAATGGTACCAATAAAAATTATCAGGTTTCCAGTGATATGAAACTTCTTGGAGGGGAAATATTTTATTTTCAGAGAAGTTTTTTTATAACAAGCGGTTTGTTAAAGATGAATGAAAATCACCTGAACAAATTTGATCCGCTGATTAGTATTGAGGCAAAACTCCGTGATTTTGATAAAAATGGAGAAAAAATTGATATTTTTCTAAAAATACAAAATAACCCAATTAGCAATTTCACACCGGTGTTAAGCTCCAGGCCTGCAAAATCTGTTGCAGAAATAGCTGAAATATTGGGGCAAAATATTTTACCTGGAGATTTGTTGAGTGGAACAAATCTTAGTTCTGCTCTTGCTTTGGCTACAATTGCAACTGATGTAA
>JADHUD010000186.1 GCA_016784705.1 Spirochaetia bacterium
CATCGAAGATGCAATTAATCGGGCAGAAAGAAGAGATACCCCTCCCAGCAGGGATTGGCCTAGGACTACCGGCACAACTGTATACAGATTGATAAAGAAACTTCTTAATGAAAGCGATTAGCTGACAGATACCTTACAATGACATTATTTATAAAACCAATAATACTTCAATAAAATCATCAATATTCATATTTCCCTTTGATATCATCGTATTTTGAGATTTTAAGGAAAAAGCTCTCGGATAAGTTCTCAGATCTTTAACAAACTTTTTCCATTTAGTCTCAAATAACGCGATTATAATAACCGATCCTCTGTCGATTGCTTGTTGAACTAAGTGCTGGGTATACAGCTGAGAAGAATGGAGAAGAGCGGGTAGTTCCCCTCCTCCCTCAGATCAAGACAGAGCTACTGTCAGGTTCATTCCTGATCAGCTTGAAGATTTTATCAAAGGATCTTCGAGGTAACCGGTATGGGAAAAGAACAGCTGCAGAAACTAGCCCTTTGGATACAGCAAGAACTTGGATCACTCGATCATGGAGAGATCCACATCACCCTGAAGGAGTCTTGATAAATAATCCGAACAGGGAATTTACTTCACTTGCGGTGATCTCACTCTCGAAGTATCGGTCCAGTTTCTTGATCGTCTCGGTAACTGGTGAGAGAAACGGTTTGCCTCGGTACTCTTTCGGTCGTTTCGGGGTATAGCAGAGAAAGGCATTTCGTCTCTTACTCTTTGCCCCGACAAACGGAACATAGACTGCTGACTGATCTTCAAGAGAGTTCTCTGACGGATGGACATACACCCCGACAGGCAGGGTGTTCGATACATATCGGGTCTTTATGCCGGTTTAGCCAGCTGAAGAGCCATAAGCATATGCATCGATGGCAGCCTTGGCCTGAATCCTCTTGATACCGGTGGGTGGAGAGATATAGGAAATAAAGCGATCGAGTGTTGAGATCTTAGAAGTTCGGGCTGACATGCAGTGGACCTCCCTTTCCGTCGAGAATATCGATCTCCTGCTCTATAGCCTGCTACCAGAAGTGAATGACTTCCTTGATTTCAGCAATATTGGCCCTGGTCACCCGCTGCTTGGAGCCATCGGCATGAGTAATCTCATACGAAGACCCACTGAGCATGACAGCCTGTAAAGCGGAGATTGCCTGATCTCGATACCCGATCATCTGATCTTTTTCTAACCCTAACATACGGCAATTGTAGTTAGGGCTATAGGAGGGTCACAATGTCAGGATTTTGATTATTGAAATGTTGAGATTAGTGCTGTTTTTCAATCAGAGAAATTGTTTCGTACCGTGGTATAGTCTTTATCCCAATGGCTATAAATCCCTAATTCATAAATCGTCATTTGATCCTCATAGGAACAGACTATTTCATCAATGATAATTCTTTCTGTTTTGAACAATTCTTCAAATTTTAAAACAATTTCATCTATATTTTCTACATCTGATTCAAAAGACAATCCAGCCAATAATATCCTTATCGTGAGGTGATAATTATCTGTATCCGCTATCTCTCGATCTGGCTCTATTGAAAAAAAGAGTCTTTTAATTGAAGGGTATTCACTATTCAACTTAGTTAGTTTACGATCTATTTTTGGAATATCTCTGATTATATCATTGAAAGCATCTGGAAAAGCTGGTCTAGAATATTTTTTTGAAAACCACTCTAAGACTACATCCATTTCGTTTTTCGGGATTCTTTGATTTCCGACATCCAAGGAAATGTCTGTTAAAACGCTTCTATCAACTACAAGTCTTTTATTAATATCAAACTCATATATTATGTCATCGCCTACTTTCACATGTATTTTCCTCGGATTCTTACCAAATGAAAAGTTATTGTTTATAGATTCAACTTTTTTCACACAAAAAAATTCTACAAAGGGTTCTTTGTCTAAACTTAAGTTTATCAAATCGCAATCCTGTGTATATAGGACAAGACCATCAGAGTCCTTGAGACGATCATAAAACTGAGAATCCGATATTAATCGCTCTTTAAGAGGATTTTCAACAATTACTCCCTGTTTCCAGTTGTTCTTTTGAATCTTTCCGAGGTCTACTTCCTTCACGCTCTGAAACCCCTTTTCTAATATTTTAGACTCTTGAGGTTATAATCTAATATTTCATCTTTTGGCTGTTTAGTTTTTGCAAGCTTCACCAATCTTTCTTTGTTTTTCAGTGTCTGACGAACCATCGCAGTCACCGTCTCATTCAGACCAGGATACTCTTCTACGATATCTTGACTAGTCAAAAATATTTCCTTAAGTGACTTATTGTATTTATTAATTTTCTGGTACAGATACATCTGCGATATAGGGCTCTCAATATCCGGAATAGTTCTTAGAAAATTATAAATACTACTTATCTTTGTTGCGTTTCCACCGGTTGGTGTTGTCTTCCCATTCAACCAATCATAAACTGTTACTCTTGAGACTGAAAAGATTTTTGCCCACTCGGTCTTATTGAAACAGAAGAAGTTGCTGATCTTCTCAAATTGCTCAGTGTAATCCTTTATATTTATTAATAATGAGTCAAAAGCTTCATCAGTTTTGATGTCATTTTCAAAATCAAATAGATATGACCTGACAGTAAATTGTGAGGGATTAAACTCTTTACCCGTTAGTTTTTTTACATAGAATTTAGCAATCTTACTCTGTATTGTTGTAATAGGATTACTCCATAAATTTATGGGCGTATTCCACAGATTTCTTTCAGTTGTAGATGGGGACATAAAATCCTCACTAATTGATCCATCTTCTGTATATTCGAAAACTGGGAATCTTCCAATCCAATTTTGCATATTAAAATAACCTTCATCACATGATGTTATTGCTACTTCCATAATTCTTTCGCCTCTTTTGTGATTAGACTGTTAAAAAACACTTCTTCAATAACAGAGTGCAACGCTTTAAAGATTGATTCTAATCGCCCGATGATTTTTCCTTTTTCTGCTGCTTTAAAAAGAATGTAATGATCTATATCAACAAAGGTGACTAAAGGTCTATTATCATAAACTTCTGGTTCTCCCAACGGGAATTTCAGTATATCTTGCGGATATTTGGGTCCATTCGGATTCTGGTTAATTTTCAATTGAAAATTGCTCACCATATTTAGTTTTTCTAGGTTAACTCCTCGTTGCAAAGAAAATGCAAGCAAAGAATTATCACGCCACATCACATTTTCAGGGAATGTCATACCATGAAAATTCTCACTCAATAAATTTTTCCACGAAATGTTATCAACCTCTGGGATTGTGTTTATATATCTCAAACCAAACCGTGTTATTGATGATATATCGACAATGTTGTCAAAACTTTCTACAATGCTCATAAACTCATGAATAAAACTCTCATATTCATACTCATGGCAATCAAGAACCTGGTAAGTAATTTTTTCATTGTCAATAATAATATTTCGAAAGTAATCATTAGAGGAAAATACCCACTGTTCAAATGTTTTCTTTTCTATTTCTCTATGAGGTCCTGTTTGAATGCTTTCACCTTGTAAAACATCATACAGAGGGTACTTTTTTCTCAATTCATCTTGGACATCTGGAATATATTTAGCAATTTGTACAATTGTTGAAAACTTAATCTGAATTAATACTGCAGTCAGAGGCCCGTTCGATAATATCATTTTTTTTTCACTCATATGCTCCTCCATTTACACCTTACACTATACTTTACACTTTATCAACATAAATATTTTATTAATCCAGAAAAAGAGAGAACATCATATCTTGCTAATCAATCACATCATACCCCACCGCAGCAGCCGCAGCTCGAGCATAAATATGTGTATCCAGCGCCTCATTCCGCTCCCTAATCTTCACCCACTCCCATTTCACTTTAGATCGCTTATCCTTCGGTGTTGTTTTTTGGAGAATGAAAAATTCAGACAAACGAGAGGCCTCATGGAGCTTGTATCTTGGCTTCTCAAATCAGTCTGGGAAAGCTCCGAGGATGTATATCTCATAGGAGCACAGCATTTCGACTTATCCATTCTTGAAGTCAGAGAAAAAATCGCTGAGATCTCGAAAATGCAGGATGTCATAGCTCGGGACCTTTGGGATTCAACTTTTGGGGCTCATGCTCAGGTCATCGATTTACAAACAGGAACCTCCTATGCCAAACAAGTTGGAACTATGTTATTGATGGCAAGTCTATCTACTGCTGTTAATTCTGTAAAAGGTCTTTCTGAAGCAGAACTCATGCAGTACCTGATAGACCCATTACATCAGGCTAGTGATTTCAGACCGGCTTACGAAGAACTGAATAAATCTGCCTGGTATTTGCATCAGACTCAAGAAGGCCGAAGCTATTTTGATCACCAGGAAAATTTAACGAAAAAGCTTCAGGGTTATGCAGAAAAAGCTCCCGGTAATCAAGTTGATAAACTGATTAGAGAAACCCTTGAGGGAATGTATAAACCAACCACCAAGGAAGCATATGGAAAAGTTTTGCCCTTGCCTGATATGGATGAAGCTGATGCAGCTCTGAAAACAGGAAGAGCATTATTGATCATCAGCCCTGATGGGAAAGTTCCACCGGGTGTTGTACAGAATTTCTACACAAATCTTTTGAATAAGAACAATATGTTGGTGCTTACCGGGGAGAAATCCTCCATGGCAAATATAGAGAAGGCAGCACGGCATGTATATGCAACTTTAAAAAGCTGACCCAGAAATAAGTGTAACACACCCACCCCCAAAGGAAGGAGCTTGATGAAAAAATCGGGCAATATAAACAGGATTTCCAAACTACGGTTATAAGTGTATTTGATAAACTTTTTTTCCCTGGGAAGATGCAGCATGAGGATGTTCTTCGTGCGAAGGCTCTTGATAGTAGCTACCCTGCAAATGAAAAATATGATGGTGAGAAACAGGTGATTAAAACTCTCACTTCAGATCCTATGAAACTTTACACCAATATCCCTGAGAATTTCGATGCTCTTAAAGCAAGGGCAGAACAGCTGCTCTTTGGCTCCCAGGACGACATGCTGGAGATCGACTTAAAAGAGGGCATGATGAAACAGAAAACTCAAATGCCATGGATTCTTTCAAAGGGGTTTGATGAGTTAAAACAAATTGCTTACCAGCGGGGCATATGGGAAGATCTTGGAAATGGGAAAATGAAAGGTATCAATACCCGGACATAAGCTTTGCTTATGTCTTAGGCAAAACTACCCAGAACCGCTTTGGCGGTTCTATTCCGCTGAAAACTGCTGAACGGTTTACCGTTCAGCTTGGGAGTTTTGCTTATGCAAAACTCCATGCGTAGGGTTCTGAACGGTTTACCGTTCAGCTTGGGAGTTTTGCTTATGCAAAACTCCATGCGTAGGGTTCTGAACGGTTTACCGTTC
>JADHUD010000187.1 GCA_016784705.1 Spirochaetia bacterium
TGAATAGTTTTGATATCTTTATCTGTTACTGTCCGGCCCTGAACTTTCCGACTCACTTCCATGTTTCAGACTATAGCAGATCATTTAGTGGGAGTCCATAGCTTTATATAACTTTTTTTGGATTGTGCTGAATAGTTACTAGAATTTTTTTCACAATACACACCTCCACGTACATTTTTTTTGAAAAAAGAACGTGATTGCTCACGCTCCCTGTTTTTCATTGTACTTCCGTAACGTATTTTTGTCAATTTATTTGTTTTTTAAAATTACTTATTGTTGTATTTGTAAAGTATGTTATTATTTGCTGTTGTTTAGAGAAATATATGCTATAATGAAACATCATGCATTATGATTGAAGTTTGCTGAAGAAATTTCAATTAGTATGTTTTTATACCTGTTGTTCTTTTGAAATTATTAATTTTGAAAGACCGGCCCATGGTAAGAAGTTTTTGTTTGAATGTATTACTTGTATTAATAGATATTACATATTTATAATCAAAAACTTTAAAAGCCAACAGCTAAATTATTGTTATACTGAAATCAGGAGGAGAGTTATGTCAAAATTCAAACACTTATTTACCCCAATTACGATCGGTAACATGGAAGTTCCAAACAGGATCTGTCATGTGCCAACAGATGTAAGTTCATCAAATGCAGATGGTTCTGTGAGTGACAGAGATATTTATCACCATAGTCTTGTTGCAAAAGGCGGAACCGGCTTGATTATTGTCGGAGCAACTTCACCGAACCACAAAACAGGACGTTCAACCGTCTCCTGTTTAGTGATTGATGATGACAACTTTATTCCGGGATTTGCCCGGTTGGCTGACAGCATGCATAAATACGGGGCAAAGTGCGCCGTTCAGCTGCAGTATCCCGGAAGACAGGCCTCGCTTCCGAGAGAAGGGAAACTTACCGCAACCGACCAGGCACTTAAACTTCCCTGGTCTCAAAGCAGAACAATTGTGTATGCGAATGCAGATGAAGCAAAAAAAACTATGCGGGTTCTGTCAACTGATGATGTCGTCGCACTGGTTGATGAGTTTTCAGAGGCAGCTTGGAGGGTTAAACAGGCTGGTTTTGATGCAGTTGAGCTGCATGCCGCCCACGGGTATCTTATATCCCAATTCATGAGTCCCTACCTGAACAGGAGAACAGACCGGTTCGGCGGAAGTTTTGAGAATCGAATGCGTTTCCCTCTGGCTCTTATAGGTGCTATTCAGGGAAAATGCGGGAATGATTTCCCAATTCTTGTTCGCTACTCGGTTGATGAATGGGTTCCGGGAGGCCGGGAACTGCCCGAATCTGTTCAGGTTGCCAAAGCTTTTGAGAAAGCGGGGGTTGCCGCTCTTGATCTTAGTCAGTGTATCCAGGAGAGTCCCGGTGCCGGATTTGATCCCATGTACTATCCGGAAGGTTGGACAATATATGCTTCTGAAGAGATTAAAAAAGCAGTCAGCATTCCGATTATCAACAGTCATACGCTAAGAAACCCGGAATATTGTGAAAAGATTCTGGCTGAAGATAAAACTGATATGGTTGGGCTGGCACGGCAGATACTGGCTGACCCATTCTGGCCACTAAAAGCCAAATACGGAAAAATCAAGGCTATCAGAAAATGTATATCCTGTCTTACCGGATGCTGGCAGGAATCAATGATGGCAAAGAAAGAGATCGCCTGTGCCATAAACCCGGCTTGCGGCAATGAAGAGTTTTATGGGATGAAACGCACTGAAAAACCGATGAACCTGGCTGTTGTCGGCGGCGGCCCGGCTGGAATGGAGGCAGCTCGTATCGCAGTGGAACGCGGTCATAAAGCCACTATTTTTGAAAAATCATCTGAACTTGGCGGGGCAATTCTGGGCTGCTGCTCAACCCCGGGTAAAGAGATTAAGATGAAGTGGTATACCGACTGGATACGAAATCAGGTAGCAGAATTGGATATTGAAGTTAAATTATCTACAATTCCTTCGATTGAGGAGCTGAAAAAGTATGACCTGGTTATTAATGCAACCGGTGCAAAATCTTTTGTTCCTGCAGTTAGCGGACTTGCTGAGACAGTAATTCCCTTTGAGGAAGTTATGGCCTGTCCAAAAATTGCCTGTGAATATCATCCGCAGGACGGCAGGAAGCCGAGAAAACTCGCGGGTACAAAAGTTATTGTATGGGGTGATCATTATGCTGCAGCTGATACAGCAGCACATCTAGCCGCGATCGGTAAAGAGGTAACGATTATTACTGATAGAAAAGAGTTTGCTTCTACTGTTGAAGTTATTCATATGTATGTATTACGGAAACGGTTCAACCAGACTGATGCTGAAGCCCTGACTTCCAAACCCTTCAAATTTCCGGTAACAGTAATTGAGAATACCCGGATTGTTGAGATTCGTGAGGGGGAAGTTGTGACGCTTAACAAACTGCTGGAACGGAAAAGTGTCGCCTGTGACCATGTGGTAACCTGCTGGACTGCACCTGACACCGGTATGCTCAACGCTATGAAAGAGGCTGGGTTAACGGTTGTCAATGTGGGAGATTCTGTAGCTCCCAGAAATCTTCATGCTGCAGTTCGTGAGGGGGCAACTGCAGGTCTTCTGTTAGATGAACATCAGCTGGTTAATCCCAATAACACCTCTATCAATGATGTACCAATTGATGTAGCGGCGCAGCTTTTACGTTAAAGCTGATCTCCCAGTTATGTATAAGATCCCGGCCGGATAAGCCGGGATCATTTTTTATGTTATGAGGAAATTTCAAAATGATTATATTTTGAAATTTCGACAATATTAGCGGTTCTACAGCTTCAGTGGAAGTTTTACCGTTTCTCCGGTCTCTAACGAGAGATCGATTGCCATACAAAGTTCATGGGTCTTAAACATTTCATCAATATTAAGCATAGGCTGTCTGCCGTTATCCAGTGCAGCAAGAAAATCATCAACCAGATTTTTAAAAGGATGATGTGAAACTGCCCCGCTGTCCGGCATAACAGTAGCAAAGTTCTGCCAGCCCGTTTGCCCGGGAAATAGATCTTTAATAAAAAATTTATCATTTCTGACTGATCCCTTTGAGCCATGAACTATAAAGTTCATGTCATAGGGTGATTCTATGGCAAAACTGCAGCTGGTTTTTCCAACAGCCCCATTAGCGAATTTCAGTACGGCTGCATAGGTTGGCGGATATCCAAAATCTTCCCGATGGCCCCATGTGCCATATGCATGGACCTCCACGACTTCACCGCAGATATGGCGAACTATATCTACTGCATGAATTCCGGCTACCAAAGAGGCAGAGGGTCCGCCGCCCTTATTCTGACCGCCCCAGGAAAATCCATTCCACCAGGGTCCTAACTCATGGCAGTAATCGGCTTCCATATAGAAAAGGGTGCCCAACTGCTCTTTTTCTACCAGGCTCTTTAAATTCTGTATGAAGGGATTCCAGCGCAGTACCAGACCGCTCTGAAAGAGTACTGAGCTTTCATGCACTTTGTCCCGTAAAGCACAAAGTTCGGTATAGTTCATTCCTATCGGTTTTTCACAGATTATATGTTTACCTGCTTCTGCAGCTGCAATTGCCGCCTTATTATGCAGGGGGTGCGGACTGGTAATTACAATAATGTCAATTTCATCCATTACCAGCAGTTCCTCTAATGAAGAGAGTACTTTTACATTCAGATCCCAACCCCATTCCTTTATTCGTTTTTCTGTTTTTTTCTTGTCTCTTCCCACCACGGCGATTACTTCGGCCAGCGGATTTGCATTTATTGATTTAATATACTCCTTTGCCACATCTCCAATTCCCACCACTCCGGCACGATATTTTATCATCTGCTTCCTCCTTTTCTGCTGCTTGTTTTTCTATAGTAAAGCGGTTCTGTAAAAAATAAAAGTATAAAACCGTTTTCTTTTTTAAGTCTTAATTAAATCTGAACAGAAAACGTTGGTCAGGCAGCTCAAGAAATGATATTGCTGCCGAATATTCATGAAAAAAATCAATTGACCCAAATGCTATCAGAAGATAGAATAAAATTCTAAATAACAACAAATGAGCAAATTTTATAAATCAGTATTTTTTGTAATCAGCTTTAGAAGGTTTTCCCATTTTGTTGCATACCTCTGATAACATAAATGGGGTTAAAGGATATATGCTATGAATCAGGATTTCTCAGGTGAAAAAGTGCTGTTTGCTGAAGAACGTAAAAGGAAACTTGTCGAATTTATCAATAACATCGGACGTGTAACAGTTCCTGAACTGTGTCAGAATTTTGAGGTATCAAGTGCTACTATCCGTAATGATCTAAGGGATCTTGATGATTCCGGGCTGATCACCAGAACACATGGCGGAGCAATTAAAAAGTCCCATACGGGTCATGAACTCATAAACGACAGTAAAGTGGCAAAAAACACAAAAAACAAGGCTTCGGCGGCAAGGGTTGCATTGGAGTGTATTGACGATGGAGATACCATAATCCTTGATACAGGAACCACAACATTTGAGCTTGCAAAACTGCTGGGAAGCAAAAAAAACATCACCGTGGTTACAAATGACCTGAATATCGCTGCAATTCTTGAACAAATGGATAGTGTCGACACGCTTTTAATCGGTGGACTGCTGCGGAAAGGCTTTCATTGTACTATTGACCATGGAACTTCACCGCTTCTTGAATCATTATCTGTTGATAAAGCAATGATGGGAGCAAACTCTTTCTCTATTGAAAAAGGTGCCAGTACTCCCGACCTCTCACAGGCCGCCCTGAAAAAACAGATGATCCGTATAGCCTCAAAAGTTATTATTATTTGTGATCACACAAAGCTGGAGATGAATTCGTTTATAAACTTTGCTGCTCCGGACGAAATCGATATGCTTATTACCGATACAATTTCAGATAAGCTCAGAGAGCTGTATGAAGAGGCGGATATCACGGTTCTTACATTTGAATAGCCTCTGAAACTCAGGTCCAGCCCTCGTCATAAGCTGTTTCAAACAGGGCTATAATATTTTCCACCGGCGAAACCGACTGCAGGTTATGACAGGGAGCCAGGATATACCCGCCGCCGCGACCCAGGATAGCAATATTATCAATTACTTCCTTTTGCACTTCCGCAACTGAGCCGAAAGGTAATGTAATCTGATTATCAACACCGCCGTAAAAAACAATTTTATCCCCAAAATCCTTTTTGAGCCCCTCCCGATCCATTCCGGTACAGCGCCACTGAACAGGATTAAGCACATCCATTCCGCACTCTATCAATCCCGGGATGGCATCCCGGACAGCCCCATCGCTATGTGTCATTACAAACAGGTTGTCCTGATGGAGCAGTTTCATTAATTTTTTCATTCTGGG
>JADHUD010000188.1 GCA_016784705.1 Spirochaetia bacterium
CAGCTCACAGAGAACAGTACGTAATACGTCAGCCTGTTTACACGAGAGAAATATATTTGGAAAATCACTTTATTAATTATACATAAATCTTTTATGATATTTTATATAAAAAATATTAAAGAAAATTAAAGAAAGTTAATGGGAACAACTACCTCACAATTTGAGAAGAATATATGAATAGTACAATTTATTAAAACAATAACTTGACCTGGTGTGTAAATTGATGTAAGGTTCTAGTAAATATATTGTTGTAAATTACAGTATTAACTTCAGGAGGTAAGTGAAATGAAAAAAATCGTTTTTCTAGTTATCGTACTGCTATTATCAGTTGGATTCCTGTTTGCAAGTGCAGCGGATGAGCAGATTGAAGCAAGTGAGGGAGGGTTGTTACCTCCAGCGGAGAAAACACAAATTGATATGATTGGGTGGAGATTCCCTGTTACAGAGTTCTATGCAGAAGAGCTTGAATCAATGAACGAAATTAAAAATCTAACTGTTAATACACAGATGATGGATTCCAGCGGGGCAAAAGAGCAAATGCGTTTGACACTTCTCAGCGGCGCCGGAGTTTCTCCTTATGAAATACTGCATTTGGACGGCAGTTTTATAGTAGAGCTTGGCCTTGAAAATAAATTACTCCCTCTTAATGATCTCATTGAGAAGTATAAAGATGAATATGATCTTGGAGATATCAGTGAAGGGCTTTGGGAAATGGCTTCAATTGATGGTGTAATTTACGGAGTGCCTATTGATGCGAACTCAATGAATTTCTTCTATAATATGGATCTGTTTGAGAAATACGACCTTCAGGTACCGGACACATATGATGAAATTATTGCAATAAGCCAGATCCTGAAACAAGAAGAGAGTATTGATCTGCCGTTTACTATCAATGTTCATTCTGGTTCATCATGGCGTACTGAATTTCGTAATATGCTTTGGGCCTTTGGATTACCGTTACTTAATCCTGATGGAACAGTTGCGTTTAATAATCAAACCGGTATAGATGCACTGAAAATGCTGGAAAGAATTGTAAAAGAGACTATGGGACAGGAAGGAGCTACCTGGAGTATAGATGATACTGAAATCGGATTGGAAACCGGCCGGTTAGCTATGGCTGTTACCTGGACTTCACGTGCTCCGAATATGGATAATCCCGAGAAATCAAAACTTGTAGGTAAGATCGGATTTGCACCGGCTCCCAGAGCATTTCCTGGTGGACGGCGTTCAGCTCCAAAATCTGGAGATTTCTACGGAATTCCTGCAAATACTGATGTAGATCCTGAACTCATATTCAAAATTATTTGTGAAGTTTCTGATTTAGAGACACAAATGCGTGGTGCGGATTATGGTATGATGACAAGAAACCAGGTTATTAATGAAAGAACAGATATTCGATATCTTGATGCAGCATTGACATCAATTGATGAAGGTGGAGCAGTTTCTCCTGATCTTCCCGGTTTGAGACTATTATATGCAACTATCCAGAACTACGTACCAAAAATTATGGATCCTGAATATTCGGCAGAAAATATTATAGCTATAGTTTCTGAAATCTATACAAAAGAAGCTAAAGAGCAAGGATATATTGACTAGTTACAAAATTTATTAATCAGCCTGACCCTGTTTTCCAGGGTCAGGTATTGAAAGGAATCCTATGGATCGCAATACTTTTCTAAAATTTGTTACACCCAGTATTATTGTCATGGTTTTACTCATGGTTATACCATTGTTTATGGCTATATGGTTAAGTTTTAATTTTGTAACATATACTAATTTAGATGCCCCCAGATTTGTTAGTTTAAGTAACTATAAAGAAATTTTAGCTGATCCGGATTTCTGGCTGGCCTTACGTTTTTCCTTCATCTATATCCTGATAATTATCCCTTCAAAATTGTTGTTAGGATTATTGATAGCACTACTTTTAGATCAGGTGAAAAAAAGACGGGGGATATATATAGCATGCTTATTAGTGCCTTTTATATTGACACCGGTAGTAGGGACATTAATGTTCAGAACTCTGTTTGACCGTGGAGGATTGATTTACTTTTTATTAGAGCGTTTATTTAATTATAAATTTTTACTTAATACACAAAGTGTCAGGTTTCTTATTATCGCTTACGGGGTATGGGCGGGAACACCTTTTTCCATGATCACGTTATTTGCAGGATTGCTTACATTGCCTAAAAATTCCATGGAGGCGGCTACAGTGGATGGAGCTACTGCTTTTCAAAAACTATGGTACGTTGTATTTCCGCATTTAAAACCTCTGATCACCTTCATTACACTGATTGGAATTATGGATGCTTACCGGATTTTTGATCCTGTTTTGGTTATGACAAGAGGAAATCCAGCTTTCAAAGCAGAAACATTAATGTATTACAATTATAGAATAGCAACATCAGTGCAGCGGCTCGGAAAGGCTAATGCTATGTCTGTTCTGACAATAATTGGAATTTTCATTGTTTTGATTCCTTTTTTAAGACTTACCTATAAAGAACAGATGGAGAAGAACTGATGGGAAAAATAGAAAACCCAATACTTCGTGCTTTAGTACATTTAGCCCTGATTGGATGTTGTATATTTTGTATCACCCCCCTACTCTGGGCATTTTTGAATTCTATAAAATTTCCTGTAGAAGCTAATGAAATAGTACCTTCGATTGTGGGGTTTACTCCTACTATGTCAAATTATGAGAAACTTTGGCTCTATATGAAAGGCAGTGATTTTGTTCCAATTGCTATTAGTTACCTGATTGTTATGGCGATTATAGTGATTTTATATCGTGTTAATCGCAAGAAAGAGTATTTGACCAGTGCAAAATCTGGTCTGATCGTTATAACTATTCTGGTTATATTGCTGCTGATATTGCCTCAAATAGCGCATATGTCCAAGTTTTATAAGTATCTTATTAATAGTGTTATCATAACTATAGCCACGCTGGCAATTTCTATCTCTATAGGTTGTCTGGGCGGGTATGCTTTAGCACGATATTCCGGCATATTGAGCATGGTTATATTAATATCGGCATTAGCTTTTCGATCTTTGCCGAGAATGGCTTTTGGGTTACCCTTCTATTTCTTCGCGCAGAAAAGCGGGCTGTATGATACACATATTTTTATTACCATAGTTCTAGTCGCTCTTAACCAACCCTTTACTATTTGGATGCTGCGAAGTTTTTTCAAAGAGCTGCCTTTAGAGCTTGAACAAGCTGCCATGATTGACGGAGCAAGTCGATTACAGTCATTTCTAAAAATTATTATCCCTATTGCATGGCCCGGGATAATCACCACCAGTCTATTTACACTATTGTTGGCATACAATGAATTTCTCATGGCAAAACTTCTTATGCAGTCGAACTGGACTTTGCCTGTAGCCATCGTTTCATATACCAGTGGAGAAGATGCTGCTTACAGAACTATTGCGGCAGCAGCTTCTGTAAGTATAACTTTACCTCTAATTATTGTGATAACGTTTTTCCAAAAGCACCTTGTAAGAGGCATGGCCTCAGGTGCAGTTAAAGGGTAGTGAGATGAGTGGTTTTTATTTACTTCAATTGCAGGGAGCTTCAAATGAGTGATTATCAAAATATAAAAGCAATTGTATCAGAATATTTTAATGAGATGGAAAAGGCATCAGCTGCTACAATTGGAGATGTTTTAAGAAAATATACAACCAGTGATTATACATTTTATGGTGTTCACCCTTTTAATGAAATATCCGGTGGTGACGCTGTTGCTGAAACTGTTTGGAAACCGCTCTATAAGGCTTTTACACCGATTCAACGGCGTCAGGATATATTTATAGCGGGGACAAGTACCATTGATGGGGATCAGTGGGTAACCAGCATGGGACACTTTATGGGATTACTGGATAGTTCCTGGTTGGGAATCCCAGCTACAAGAAAGATGGTTTTTTTGCGTTATGCCGAGTTTAACTCTATCAGGGATGGAAAAATCTGTAAAACCGGATTCTTCTGCGATATTATTGGACTTATGCATCAAGCAGGTGTGTATCCTCTACCGCCGCAGACCGGTGCACAATTCATTATTCCCGGACCCCGGACACATGATGGACTGCAATATGGAATCCAATCAGCCGACGAGAGTACAAAAACATTGAATTTGGTAGCCCAGATG
Organism: Spirochaetia bacterium; assembly: GCA_016784705.1. Taxonomy (GTDB): domain Bacteria; phylum Spirochaetota; class Spirochaetia; order JABMQR01; family JABMQR01; genus JABMQR01. The sequence goes on from JADHUD010000188.1 coordinate 4,140, forward strand.
CGTCTTGATATGAGAGATACCAGCTATAAGTCAAGAACTGAAGAACTTAAAAACTCCTGGGATGAAAATATGATCTGGTATGGCCCAACCGGAATTGGATCTACTTTTACCATAGATAGGTATCAGAAACAACATCAGGGTCCTTATCGGGATAATTTGATTACGAGAAAATGTGATCACAATGGACATATTTGTCACTATGCCGAAGGAAAATACGCCAGCTGGTTTGGCTGGCCAAGCCGGACGAATACTCCAACAGGAGGATTTTTAGGTATGCCGGCAAATGATACTTGGGCAAAGCTGCGTGTTGTAGATATCTATCGGCGCGAAGGTAATAAGCTGGTAGAAAATTGGGTATTTATCGACATCCTTTACTGGTTATATCAACAGGGTCTGGATGTACTGGAACGGTCCCGTCAACTTCTAAACAATTAATTATTTTTATCCATGAAAACATGGATCCAGCCAATATTTCCTATTAACCGGTATAAAACGAAGTTAAATTCTTGAATTTATGAAAAAATCTCACTCATTAAAGTAGGTAGAAATGGTAAAAGAGATCGAAATTAAAGGTCGGATTCATAACTACAAAGCTGTTCAGGATTTGTTGACAGAACGGTATCGGTTTATACGTAATTATCATAAACAGGATTTCTATTACACATTACCTTCCATCCAAAAGGATTTAAAACCTGTCTTGCGGCTACGGCATGATGAATCTTGGATAATCACAAAAAAAAGTATGGAATTGATTGATGGAATGGAAGTTAATGACGAATGGGAGTTTGAAGTCTCTCCAGGAGAGACTTTCCAGGTGGTAATTGAACGGCTGGGTTTTCAGGTATGCTGTCAAAATGAGAAAAAAGGAAGTGAGTATCAGGACGGAGATATTACCTTTGAATTCTCAGAAATAACCGGACTAGGATATTTTTTGGAAGTAGAAATATTACTAAATGATCCTGACACTGCAGCTTGTTCAAAGGCAGAGCAGTTAATAAGAGAGGCTTTTCTGTCATTTAATACATACTCAGAGCTTGTTACGATTGAACCTGAATACTATACAGATATGCTACTTGAGAAGAAAAAATTGATCAATCAGTTATAACTTATGTATTGAAATTCATCAGGAATGAGCCTTCTCAAAATCAAAC
>JADHUD010000189.1 GCA_016784705.1 Spirochaetia bacterium
AATAACCATTATTAATTGAGTTGCTTGTATAGTAATTGGAATCGAAATAAGATAAAAATCTACTGCAGCAATACCTGTATGGGAAATTGCAGATAATATCACATTTAAATTCAATCCAATAATTAAGCCTAGAAAAACTCCTAATAGCGCACCGATAAAACTTATAAACATAACAGCCATAAAAAATGCCTGGATAATTGATCTGGAATAAGCACCGGTTGCTTTCATGATGCCAATGTTTGTATAATTTTCTTGAATAAGCATTATACATAATGACGATACATTTACACCGGCAATCATAATTATAAGTGCCATGACAACATATAAAATATTTTTTGTTTCGGCAAAATTTCTAAATAACATTCTGTTAAGCATATCCCAAGTTTTAATTTTCCATGAAGAATCATTCAGTAATTTGTTTATTTTTTCTGATACAGCATAAACAACATGTATATTATTTGTTGTAAGGCTGACAGAAAAATATTGACTTCCAGAATCTTCTAAAATGGTATTTGCTGCTATAGAATTTATATAAATTAACTGATTATCCAAATTTCTGTATCCCGAATTTATAATGCCGGAAACTTCTAGAATAGTAGGTTTAAAAAAGGTATTACCTGATGAGTTATTAACAGCAGCAATTGCAACTCGATCATTGAGAGTTAATCCAAGTTTTTCAGCGATTGCTCCACTTATAACTATATTTCTAGAATCACTCAGATTTATAGATCCAGTGATTTCTGTAAACTCTTCATAAACTTCTTTTGATTCAAGAAAATCTTCAGTTACTCCATGAAAAACAGAGCTGAATGAACCCTCTGGCGAATACAATACACCAAAACCCTCATTAACAAGTTCGCAGGAAACAACATCAGTCAATGTAAGAATTCTATCCCTTATTAACAATTTATCGGATTCAGATGTCCCCTCAGGTAAGAAAACCTGAATATGACCGCTTTGTAAATCTATATACTTTTCTGTAATACCTTCAGTCATACCATTAGTCAATATTATTGCAATAACTAACGGGACAACAGAAAAAGCCACTATTAAAACTGACCAAATAATATGCTTCTTTTTTTGTTTCGATAATGAGTGTAAATTAATTATTTTTTTTGCCCAAAAGAGGGATCCTTGATTAATTAGCTTCACACTTGTCCTTTAAACACACCTTTTTGTAGAATTAGTGTTTCATTTGCAAGTTTGGATATGTATGAGTCATGAGTTACAAGAATTAAACTTTTTTGGTATTTTTTAACTAAACCAAATAAAAGATCCTCTATTATACGTGAATTTTCTTCATCCAGATTACCAGTAGGCTCATCAGCTAAAATAATGTCAGGATCATTAATTAATGCCCTGGCTATTGCTGCTCGTTGTCTTTCCCCGCCAGACAGTTGGCCGGGATAATTATTTATTTTATTCAGTAATCCCACATCTTTCATCAACGATAAAGCACTCTCTTTAGCATCTCTTTTTTGGCTGCCATGAATCATAGAAGTAACAATAAGATTTTCCAAAGCAGTAAAATCCTCAAGTAAATAGTGCATTTGAAATATAAAACCAATATGGTTTTTCCTGAATTGCGTAAGTTTGTCAGAGTTTAAAGAATCTATTCGTCGGCCTGCCGCAAATATTGTACCGGAATCAACAGAATCCAATCCACCTACCATATGTAAAAATGTACTTTTACCGCAGCCGCTCTTTCCCATAATAACAACAGAAGAACCTCTCTTCAAAGTAAAGTTTACTGAATTTAAAACAGTCAGTATTTCCGAACCGTTTATATAAGTTTTCGTGAGATTTCTCACCTCTATTGCAGTACTGTAATCTGGAATCAGTTCATTTTCCTTTGTGTTATTCATCATGCAGAATCCTTACAGGTTCAAATTTCAATATTTTTCTAACAGCTAACCACGAGGCAAAAAAACTCAAAAAGAGTATCCCCGAAGAGACAATTATAAGTTCACTTGGTATAATTTTAACTGGAAAAGAGTAATTTAATAAAAGTGCATTATACCCGGTAAGAGTTTTTATTGCAGAACCAATGAAAAGAAAAATTTGATTTATATGCAAAGCAGATAAAATACCTATTAGCAACCCTAAAAAGATCCCAATTAAAGCAATATAGATTCCCTGTAAAATAAAGACAATTGCTAAATTTTTTTTTGCTGCACCAACAGCGGTCATAAGCCCAATATCTTTTTTGTGCGAAAAGACAACTCTATCTAAAGAACTTTTAATATTTATTGATACAACAATAAATACAAGAAAAAGGATCACAAACATACTATATTTTTCAAGCATTAGTGCTGAATAAAGTGATCTGTTAAGGTCTATCCAGGATTCAACAGATTTAATCCCTTCTATAGATTCTGCCTCTTTTGTAAATGCATTAATTTTATCAATATCATAAAGCTTTACGGCAATCTGAGGAATTGTTTTAGGTAGTATTCTTCTTAATAATGAGATGTTTACAAAACAGATTATATCATCAATTTCTGGATAACCTGTTCCAATCTTTGATGTAACAATCATTTGCTTTTCAATTGGAACAAAATTGACGGTTTTACCCTCTCCTAAAGCCAATAACTCTACTACCGAACCTACGGCAGCGCCAATAGTAAAAGCAAGATTCCTTCCTAAAGCTATTTCATCATTTGAATCAATAGAGAAACTACCTGAAGATATAGTTAATTCATGAGAAAACCCAGAATCCATGATATAGATATTGGATGGTAATCCTTTTATCAAACAAGGCTGCAGGTTTCCATTTGCAGAACGTATAACTCCTTCCAGTTCCAAGAACTCATACGAATTATGGACATATGCAGATCTGTTTAATTCTTTAATAAGTTTTTCAGCAGAAGTGCCGGTGCCGGGTTCAAGGGTTATTCTAGCATGATACGAGTTGATTTCAATTAAATCAGTAAGATAGCCTTCCTGAAGACCGTTCATAATTCCAATGATAATTATAACAGCAACAAAACCTGCTGTTATACCTATTATTGGAAGAGTTGCAAAACGGATCTTTTTATTTCGACCTGCCGTAAAATACTTGAATGAAGTGAATAATATCCACCGAAAGTCTGATAATCTATTCTTCTGCAAGTTTAGATTCCTTAATCGTTTGTCCGTCTTCTTCATAAGTAATGATTAAGTATAAAGAGCCTCCCTTATAAATATCTTCACGTTTTCCTGTTTCAAGAAAAGTAATCTTTTTAATAAGCATACCATCTTCATAAATATTCTCAGTTTCAGGGAGCCCTTCAGCATTATATGAATATACAATGACTGTTTTACTATCCTGGGTCATGATAGTCTTAGAAATTAATAAATCATTTTTATCGTAAGAATGTAAAATAGTTTCGGTTGAGTCTTTATTCTCAATGATTTGTTGGGTAAGATTGCCATTTTCAGCATAATAACTTGTGATATTTCTGCCTTCAGGTGTTTTTTCTGAGATAACCAGTTCTCCTGAAGATGTTGTCTGCATTTCCCGGTCATTTGTAATTTTTTTCCCGGAAACCCATTTTTCAGTTATTTGTAAGCCATTTTGATATGACTTAATTAATGAAAAATCACCCTTTCTTCCTAGTGCTGTTTTTGAAATATTGGACGTGCTGCCTATAATTAGAATCTCACTAAAATTATTTATATGATAGTTTGTATTTCTTAAATGCAGGCTGCCATCAGATTTTCTCACATAATTTGTTGTTTCAGAAAGAAATTCTCCATCAAACACAGTTTTCTTCAATAATTCCCCTGAAAAATATTGATAATTTACAGATTTTATCTGAGCATCAGGATACTCCCAACTCTCATGCAGTAGAAGATTATCCCTATATTTACCCGTATATACCAAACCATCAGGATATACTATTTGAATATCTCTGCTTTGATCCTTTGAAACACTTTCTAAATGCCATACTTCTGTACCATTACTATATAAGGTTTCATTGACTATTTCGTTTTCTGATATTTCTTTTACAACCCACTCGTAATTATTAATTTCAGATTCTACTATTTCATTTAATTTCATTCCTATACTATTTGAAGTATAGAATACATTCTCAGCACTACGTAGCGGACTAATAATAATAAGAAAGAATAAAGATACAAGAAAACCAAACAATTTCTTCATATTTAACCTACTCTATCCCAAGTAATGTATTAAGAAATTCATCTTTATTAAAAATTGAGATATCTTTATAAGTCTCACCAGTTCCAATAAAACTGATCGGAATGTGTAAATTTTTACCAATCTGAATGATACTGCCTCCTTTTGAAGCAGAATCATATTTTGTTAGAAGAATAGCATCAACACCAATAGCACTATTAAACATCTCAACCTGACGAACTCCGTTTTGTCCTGTTGTACTGTCAATAACAAGAATTTTCGTATAATTTGCAGCAGGAATACGGTTACTGATAATCTTATCAATTTTCTGCAGCTCTTTAAGTAAATTTTCTTTAGTATGCATTCTACCAGCTGTGTCAGCAAGTATAAGCTGCTCTTTTTTTGCTAATGCGCTTGTTATTGTATCATATATAACTGAACCTGGGTCAGAACCCGGGTTTTGTTTAACTATACGGCATCCTACACGGTCAGCATGTAACTGCAATTGATCTGAAGCAGCCGCCCTAAAAGTATCAGCTGCACTCATAACTACACTATAACCCTCTGCTAAATACATACTTGCTAATTTTGCAATAGAGGTTGTTTTCCCAACGCCATTAACTCCTAACACCAATATTATATTTAATGTATTTTTATCTATAACCGGATAATACGATTTTACATATTGGGATAATTCTACTTTTAAAGTATTCAATGCTTCTATATCTGTAAATCTACGTTTTTTACATAGGTTTTGAAATTTCTCAGATATATGCAATGCTTCAACAGCGCCTAGGTCACCTTCTATCAGCAAATCCTCAAGGTTCTCAAAAAAACTATCATCGTATTGTTTTTTAGATTTAAATAAAGCAGCTAACCTGTTCCCAAAACTTTTTTTCATGTGATTCCCTGGTAAGTTATATGTTTTTACAGAACTTCTGTTCTTTTATAATAATCTACTAAACTAATAATCGTATCAAGTAGTAAAGAAAAGTTTAGGACAAGAGAGATTCCCAGCGCAGCTTCATAGAGAGGAAATTCATACTCTGCAGCTAATCCATTTAATAATACAGAAGCAGGCAAGCTGAGAATTGCTGCAGCCATTGATTTATAGAATACACGTTGTCCATATGCAATTTCAGAATCCAAATCCAT
>JADHUD010000190.1 GCA_016784705.1 Spirochaetia bacterium
GGCATCTTTTTCTATATTTTTTCTGATAGTATCCGGAACTTTGTCCAATGTTGATATATTGATAGTTACTACATACCCTCTGCCGTTAGCAGAACCGTAACCAAGTGAGAATTTTGCAAACACACTGAAAAGACCATCGTAAGATGGACTTGATGCGTTTCCTTTGGGAAGCCTGTTGGGATGCAGCTGGTACATTCCAGCATAGCGGTTTTCTAGGTAGGTATCAAGTTGGTCAAGCATGGTCCGCATTCGGTCTTCAACATCAGCAAGTTTTGGGTGCATATGCATAATCCTTATCACATCTCACTGGGTTTTTCCTTTTCTCTGAATACCCTGTATTCCTTGTAAAAATAAGATTACTCTTTTTTCCTGTTTCGTAAAACCTGTTAACTTCAGATTCTCGCTATTAAAATCAAAAAATGTATGTTATGTAAAAAATATCTTTCTATGCAAAGGTTTTTCTGCTATTATACAGAGTAATGGATTATACAGTTTTTCAATGTGGCATTTGGAATCGGTTTTAATATATTTATTGACGGGGTTGTTAAAAACGTATAATCTAATATTACTAGAATGCATTGGTGATTGATCCAAAATGCATAGGAGGAAAATATGAAGAGAATATTGTTGATTATGCTTTCTGTACTTCTTGTCTTTTCCCTGGTTGCCTGCGGCGGCAAGGAAGACAAAGTCACAGAAGAGTTTGTCGATACCGCTGATGCTGTTGAGACAGGTGATGTGACAGAGGCTGAAGTTGAGGCTGCGGAAGCAGAGGAAGCAGCAGCAGCAGAAGCAGCAGAAGCAGCTGCTGCTAAAGCGGCAGAGGCAGCTGCAGCAGCTGCAGAGGCAGAAGCAGCTGGTGAAGAGGCAGCTCCTGAAGAAGTTGCCGAAGTTACCGGAAATACCCCGGCAACCCTTGTTCCCATTAATTTTGAAAATGGCTGGGAAACTGGAAAACCAGGCGGAGAATTCGTACGCTCAACATTCGGTAGCGAACCCAAAACCTTTAATGGGGTAATTGCTGCCGAAACATCTTCAACTGATGTAACTGCTTTCTTAACCAATGGCGCTATTGAACGTGATCAGTTTACACTTGAATTTGTACCGACTCCGGGATTTGGAACAGGGTATGAAGTTTCTGAAGATGAGCTGACAATAACGGTAGGCATTGCTGAAGGACTGAAATGGTCTGATGGTGATGACCTAACTGCAGAAGATATCATTTTCTCACTCAATCAGCTGATCCTGAGAGAAGATGTAGGAAGCAACTCACGGTCAGGTTACATTATTGATGCCGATAAAGACGGGTATCCTGCACAGATTCCTGTTAAGGCGGAAATCATTGATATGTATACCTATAAATTGACCTTACCGACTGTATATGCCGGTATTGTCGGACTTGGCGGTATTCCTGTATATCCAATGCATATCTTTGGACCATTAATTGGATGGGACAAGAGCATGGGATTTGATTTTGAGTATGAAACAGAACTTATAAATGAAGATGGTGCAATGTACTGGTCTCTTGACGAGATTAAAGATCCTGCAATTAATTATGCAGCGGTAACCTCATTCTGGGGCCTTGATACCGATGTATCTGAAGTTGTCAGCTGCGGACCTTTCGTGATTTCAGAATATGTCCCCGGTCAGAAAATTGTACTTGGGAGAAACCCTTACAATTCTGAATTTGACGCTGCAGGACAGCAGCTTCCCTATCTTGAGAAAGCGACCTACATTTTTGTAGAGGATCAGGATACACAGCTTGCACGGTTCTTAGCCGGAGAACTGGACACATTAGGTTTGAGAGGCGAAGATTATGCAGTATTCAGTCAGGAAAAGATGAATGCACTTAATGCAACTATTTACGATGTAGGACCTGCCTTCGGTACAACATTCCTGGTATTCAACCAGAACCCTGATGTTGAAGCTGAAGACGGCTCACTGGTTCCCGGAACCGTGAAACCTGAAGTGCTCTACTGGACCTCTAATAAAGAATTCAGATTGGCAATGGCTCATCTGATTGACCGGCAGACTATTATCGACAATATAGCCTTCGGATTCGGCTATCCTCAGTACTCATTTATTCCGAAAGTATCTCCCTATTACTGGGAAGGTTCAGATGATGCAGCAGCAAAATATGATCCTGAAATGGCTGTGGAAATACTTGATGGTCTTGGATGGGTAGATACAGACGGAGACGGCTGGAGAGAAGATGATCTTGGCAACAAGATAGTATTTGAACTTACCACAAACTCCGGAAATACCGTCCGTGAAGCTGTTGGAACTCTTTTTGCAGAGGAAGCATCTGCAGTTGGCGTTCAGGTGCAGTTTAAACCTGAAGACTTCAATACCATGGTTGGAAAACTTCTCAGCGGTCAGAACTGGGATGGAATTATTATCGGACTTACCGGATCTGTTGACCCGATTTCCGGTTCTAACGTATATCCATCTAATGGAAACCTGCATATGATCAATCCGAACCAGACCTCACCATTAGAGTACTGGGAATGGGAAGTAGATGAAGCATGGAAAGTTGCAAACAATACAACCGATGAAGAACAGAGAAAACTTGGTTTCGAAATTGTCCAGAGAATCTGGCTGGAAGAGAACCCCTGGATTTTCACGTTCAATCCCAGTGTAATGGCTGCATACAGCAATAAATTCGGTAATATCTACCACAGACCTCTTGATGGGTTCGACTGGAAAGGTATTATGGATCACATGTATATTAAGTAGGTACCCATTGCGGTCACTTATTTCTTGAAATAGTAAAATTACTAATATTGACCCGCCTGATTATTCAGGCGGGTCAAATCATCCTCCAAGGATATTATCCAATGACAAAACATAATTTCTTTGACTGGCGATGGACATTGATCGCTGATGTAGTGTTAGCTATTATTGTCATATTTACCAGCAATGCTGTTCTTTTTTCACTGCTTCTTTTAGAAGCGGTTTTATGGTTAATCAGGCTGATATGGATCAGTCCCCTGTTGTTCAGATTTATTATCCGAAGACTGATACACATGATTCCAATGCTTTTTGTTGTTGTTGCAACCGGATTTGCGCTTATACAATTAGCTCCCGGGGATATTTTTTCTCAAATGGCTTTAAATCCAAATATCAGGCCTTCAGATCTTGAAAATTTCAGAAGAAGCTTCGGTCTGGATCAACCATGGTTTGTCCAATTCTTTAAATTCATATGGAATGCACTTCATGGTGATTTCGGAATATCACAAATATATAAATCCCCGGTATTTATGATCGTAAGCCAGCGGGCATCCAATACGATACTGTTATCAATTGTAGTAATAATTGCATCCTGGGGATTCTCCATACCAGCCGGGATATATGCAGCAACCCATCAGTATAAAATTGGCGATCAGACGATTTCAGTGCTTGCATTTATAGGATTGTCTATACCGAACTATTTTCTTGCATTTCTTCTTATTTTTCTTATTTCAAAAACAGGAAACTGGTTACCCTTGGGTGGTATGCATTCGGTTAATGCGGGTGATATGAATTGGTTTATGGGCATACTTGATACATTAAAGCATATGATATTACCTGTGTTCGTAATAGCAACTTCTGCAATGGCAAGTTTAACTAGAATTATGAGAGCTAATATGCTGGAAATCTTGGGTCAGCAATATATAACTACAGCACGGGCAAAGGGTCTCTCAGAGAAAAAAGTTGTCTACAAACATGCTCTCAGGAATGCCATAAATCCTATGATAACTATTTTCGGATTTCAGTTTGGTGCTATTCTCGGCGGATCTGCTCTTGTTGAAAGAGTTCTGGCCTGGCCGGGGCTTGGAAAGGTAATGCTTGAGGCAATATTGGCACAGGATTTGTATCTCGTTGTTGGAAGTCTGCTGTATGGTGTTATCTTATTAATTTTAGGAAATCTATTAGCTGATATTGTTTTGGCAATTGTTGATCCCAGAGTGAGGATAAGCTGATGGATAAAAAAATTATGGAAAACACCGTGGATAGAGAGCACGAAATCGCATTGGAGTCCAGAGAGGGTATTGCCAGAAAAAGTGAATCACTCTGGAATGTTTACCAGAGAAGATTTAAAAAACATACCCTTGGAAAAATAGGGTTAATTATACTGATTATCCTTTATGGATGTGCTCTTTTCGCTGATGTATTATCACCCTATACAATGACTTGGCGTGATAAATATAAATCTTTTCACCCGCCTGCAGAAATTGATTGGTTTTATAGCAATACAGAGGGTAAACGTTCATTTCGACCTTTTGTATATGAAAAAGTCATTACAAATGTAGCTTTCAAAACGTATAAGATTGTTCCCAGTTACACTATCAGGGCAATATCACAGGAAATTCTGGTTGATAAAAGGGAGCTCAGATCAATCTCTTACGACTCTGATTTTGAAGTCCGTTTGAAAACAACAATAGATAATGTCAGGAAGCACTATAGGGTTGAAGCTGACAGCGATGTACTGGTACGTCTTGAAGAGACTCTCAGGAGTATGGATGCTAACCCGCAGAAAGATATCAGTATAAAATTTTCAATGGGAGAATTCCTTGTAGATGATGAAATGCAGGAATTAACGCTCAATTTAGTGAAAGGAAATAAGAATTTTCTAGGGTTTTTTACTAAAGGTGTTCCGTATAGTTTTCTTGGTCTATTTAATACGAACCGGCATTTTTTTGGATCAACTACCGGCGGCGTATATTTCTGGGGAGCTGATCAGCATGGGAGGGATATTCTTTCAAGAATGCTGCATGGAGGCCGTATATCTCTCACTGTTGGAATAGTCGGAGCTATGCTTATTTTTCTTATCGGACTGACTATTGGCGGTGTTGCAGGGTATTTCGGCGGAAAAGTTGATGTACTTCTTATGCGTTTTGGTGAAGTTGTCATGGCTTTCCCTTCGATTTATCTTCTTTTTGCTTTGCGGGCTTCTTTTCCTTCAAGCCTTACATCAAGCCAAGTGTATATGCTTATCATAATAATCCTCTCATTCATAGGCTGGGCAGGGTTAGCAAGAATTATTAGAGGTTTGGTTTTGTCTCTGAAGAATGAGGATTTTGTGCTTAGTGCTCGAACAATGGGATTGTCACAATGGAAAATTATTCGCCGGCATATTCTTCCAAACACACTCTCTTTTGTGATAATTCAAGTAACCTTGACAGTCCCAGGCTATATCTTAGGTGAATCGGCTTTGAGCTTACTGGGTCT
>JADHUD010000191.1 GCA_016784705.1 Spirochaetia bacterium
CCTGATCCCCACTCACTTACCGGTGCAAAAGGTATTGGAGAACCGGCAATAGAGCTTATTGCTCCTGCTATTGCCAACGCCGTATACAACGCAACAGGAATACGCTGTAAAAAATTACCTATCGTATTAGACCCGGAGGATTTAGCATGAACAAAAACTCAGTAACCATAAACGGTAAAGAATATACCCTTTCGGATGAACAACTCGACATAACCCTGCTCACCTATCTAAGAGAGGTGCTTGTATTAACCGGAACGAAAAATGGCTGTGAAAAGGGTTTATGCGGCAGCTGTACCGTTATAGCAGATAATAAGGCAGTTCGTTCCTGCAGGATGGCAATGAGCAAAATGACAGGTAAATCTATTGTCACCATTGAAGGGATGGAATCTCCAGATGGTACGCTTCATCCCATTCAAAAAGCCTTTCTCGATTCAGGAGCTGTTCAGTGCGGATTCTGTACCCCGGGAATGGTTATGAGCGCATATGTACTGCTTTTATCAAACCCTGAACCGGATAGAGAAACAGTCAGAAAAGCAATGCGAGGTAACTTATGCAGATGTACCGGATATCAGCAGATTATCGATGCTGTTGAACTGGCTGCAAAAAGAATCAAAGATCAAAATCTTTCTATATTAGCTGGATGCTTAAGCTAAAGCACAGAATATAGCAAACTGACTTAATCACGATTAGTTTTCCCCGGTGTTAAAAACATGTCCATATCAATTGTCTCACTACCATCAGGCAACCTGCCTATGCTTGTAACGTGTTCAGACCAAGTAAACGTATCAGCAATCATATCGAAATATTTAAGATAAACTGAATCACTGTTACCAAACCCAAACTTTAATCCCTCTTTTGAAGGGATCGAATTTTTGGGTGCAGAAAATGGTAGGCGGATAACATCCGGGTAGATCACCAGCAGCTCACCGGCACCTATAGTAGTTCCTTCAGGAATCATTACATAGTCATTTTTTCGGGAATCAACTACAAGCCACTCATTCTTACCTATAATGATTTTCTGATTAGTTACATTGATTATTTCGATATAATCCAATCCCCTTGAACAAACTTCATTGAGTAATATTGGAGAATCTCCCTGAAAAAATATTTCCGGCTCATTCTTTTTCCCAGGAGTGGGAACCAGATAAGAAGTTATTTCTTTACCGCCATCTGTACTTCTTCCAATTGAATTTACATCAGATGTCCATTCGATAAAATCTTCCAGAGAACCATTGAACAGCAGACTAATTTCGTCTTGAGATCCAATTGCAAAGGATCTTACAGCCATAGCATTATCAGGAATACCCTCAGGTGGTACCGTACTTAATTTACTTGTTTTATAGGGTGCAATCAATAAGTAGCCATGAGCTGGAATCACAGTATCTTCAGAAAATGATATTTGCAGGTCGTTATCCAATCTGCTCTCCTGTCTATCAGCCAATTTCCAGGATGATCCAAGAATGAGATCATTTCCTGTAGTATTATAGAGCTCAATGAAATCATATTTTCCGGTAGATGCCACCTCATTAATAACAATCATACCTGAACCGGCAGGCACTGCACTCCATATAGGAATTACAATTACAGTTAACATAATTACCAATAACAAACTTTTTTTCATAGAAAAACCCCATCCTCAAATTTACAGAATTTATTCTTATATACTACCCTAATTTCTTAGCAATGCAAATAAAAAAAGCCGCCCCGTTTTTAACAGGACAGCTTTTCGTATATTTTTGCAATCGAAGTTTGCTAAGCAAACTTTTTATTATTACTACGGCTCAGAAGTTTTATATTGTAAATATTTACAATATAAAAACTTCCAAAGCCAATATCATAGAAATTGGTTCTTTAACAGCAGCAGCCTTTTCCGCCGCCGCAGCATTCAGAATAGGCACCCGGTAGAATCAGATCACCGCATTTTTCTTTTGCAGCTGAAATTTTTGCAATTGCAGCATCCCATTTTTCATAAATAACCTGAGGACAATCAGCATCCATTTTAGCATAGAAAGCTTTGGATCTCTCAAGTTTTTCAATCCATTTGGTACAGCGGAATGTGAACTGGTAAGTATAATCTTCCAGTGAGTAGTTTTCATCAAGATATTTCTTGAAAAGGATTTTAAGATCTTCATAGAGAGGAATCTTTCCGGTAGGAGTTGCAAGTGCATCATATTCACCATGAACTCTGCCCTCTGCCCAGTGCAGCCATACTTTCTTGGCAAGTTTGCTGGTACAGAATTTCCCCTTCTCATTCAGCAGAAAATAGTTAGTTGAGAAAACTTTTGGTTCTTCTTTCATACCGTCAACAAATTTAATGTTGTTCATCGTGTATTCACCAAGAGGATATGATACAAAGTCCATGTTTGCCATCGGGCTGGGTGTTCTCACACCTTCAGCGCCTAACGTAGCTGAAGTTGTTTCAGATTCCAAGGTACAGGCTTTCAGTAGTATTCCGTCTTCCCAGGAGGGTGATTCTTCAACAGGAACGGTAGTATTACTGTCCCGTCCGCCGTAAAGAACACCATCAACTTTTACACCCTGCTTAGCATCAAAACCCTCTTTGTCAAAGTTTTCGAGGTAATCAAGACGCATAGTATACCGTGCATTACCGTGAGCGATACCGATTACATTGCCTTTAGCATCTTTTTTTCCTTCAGTCCAAGCGCCGGAGTGATTGTCGCCCTCTTTAGGAGCTTCAATACCCTGTCCAAGCCAGTATGGGGTATTATCTTTGCCACGCAGAACGTTTGAGAAAATCAGTTCCTGAGGTTTGTTAAGGTTTTCAAAAATTACCGGATCATCCTCTTTGTTAACATCTTTAATAATACCAAAAATTCCCTGTTCAACGTTAACCGCCCGGAATTCACCATCGATATTTCTAAAATATGCAATATCATCACCGACAATCTGCTCACCGGGGATCATAGCTGTTGAGGTTTTACCGCAGGCTGAGGGATAAGCGCCGGCAAAATAAGTTTTCCGGTCTGCCTCTTCATTCAGACAAGCCATAACAAACATATGTTCACACAACCAGCCTTCCTGGCCTGATTTATTTATTGCAAGTCTCATTGAATGCTTTTTAAGACCAACAGAGTTACCGGCATACTGTGCATTCATTGAGTAAACAATATTGTTCTGTGTATCCATGTAAATTCTTCTCTTGTCAAGATTAACAACACAGCCTCTTTCATCCAGTTCTCCGGCAGAGTGGATGAAACGGAAAAAATCATCTTTCTCTTCATCTTTCATTCCAAGGAAATGTGCATAAGCAGGCCGGTAGAGAATTGACTCTGAATGCGCTACATACCATGAATCGGTAAACTGAACACAAGGAATGGAGAATTCTGAGAATGCAGGACCTTCACAGAAAAATTTGACAACAGCATCTTTGCCTTCCATATTGTTCTTAGCAATTCCCATAATTTCAGCATGGCCTTCTTTGTAGGCTACTGAATTAAGTGATTTCATTTTCTCAAGATTTTCTTTATAGACAAGGTATTTTGTATTTACTTTGTCCCGTGCCTGGTCGCCGTATCCATCCCAGTGAATGGTTTGTCCATCCTGCGCCAATTTTGACTCTTCGCCTTTTTCCAAAGCCATAGTTTTGACATATTCATTATCCTCATGACTATCGTCACAAACATAAATTGTAGCCGGGTTACAGTGCTCGGCAAAAGATCCGATAAAATCAAATACTTTCTCGTTCTCGAGAGCAGCAAGCTTTTCATAACTGGCTCCGCTCATCTTACTTTTTAGCAATTCGTTAAATTTAGAATCCATCTATTACTCCTGTGATAAAGTTATCCACTATGGATAATATAAGGTTACTGCAGGTTGATCAACACTAAAATTGATAAATTAATTGATATTTTGCAGTATGAGTCATTTTCTTTTTACAAATACGGAAGTTTATACAAGAAACATGTCGCGCAGTATTTCTTGTTCGTCAGCCCCAACAGAAACAACTGCCGCAAGGTATCCTGCAATGGATCCGTACTCACTGATTATTGCATCAAGAGCAGCCTGAAGGTATTCAGGTTTTGTTCTCAGGAGCGGATAAGTCACCTCAGGCTGAACGTTAACACCAAACTGAAGGAATGATCTGGAGTATCGTACAGAAGCCTTCTCCAGGTGTTTTCCGACATGCCCGCTTAAAAGATAGTCCTGCATAACCTCTTTATCGCCAACTCCCAGTGCATAGAGAAAAAGTGCTGCAAAAAGCCCCGTCCGATCCTTTCCACCGGTACAATGAATAAGTGTCGGCATATATTCAGGGGCCGTTAAAAACGCAAATAATTTTCGGAACAGCGGACCGAGCAAAGCAGGCATTTTCCGGTAACTGTTGATAATAAAGATTTCAGTATCAGCTTTCCCAGCAGCGGCAGCACGAAACAGCTCTATAACAGATTCAAGACTGAAATCCGATATCTCGGCATAGACAGGCAGATAGGCGGCATTATCCGGAATTTTATCTGGATGAGCTAAAATCTCATCATGAGACCGCAAATCTATAATATTTTCGATCCCCATAACCGAGAGCCGGACAAGCTCCTCATCAGAGAGAAAAGAGAGTCTGCCGGATCGATAGAGCATTCCACTTCTGGTAGTTCTTCCGGAAACTGTTTCTATCCCCCCGAAATCCCTGAAGTTGTGGCAGTTGGGAAACGCTGCTGAGAGCAGTCTTGATTCAGCCGGCAAGTTCCCGCTCCAGATCCCTGAGAAATGAGCCAACATCGCACACAATTCCCACAGCCTGACCCGAGCCTCTGTCAGAAAGCTTGGTAACTACCGCCGGATTAATATCAATACAAATAGTGGGAACAAATGAAGGCGTCATATTCCCTGTACCAATTGCATGGAGCATGGTAGAGAGCATCACAATTAAATCAGCTCCTTCAATAATTTCTGCATAGAGTTCCTGAGCTTCAATCATATTATTAACCGTTTCAGGAAGCGGTCCGTCATCCCGTATAGATCCGGCCAGACAATAGGGAATACCGGCTGTTTCAATCTCATACATCAGTCCTGATTTCAGAACACCATCTTCTATTGATTTTTTTATGGAGCCGCACCCATTGATCATATTTATTGCCTTAATATGATGATTGTGTCCATGTTTGACCACTTTTCCCGTTTTCAGATCAATTCCAAGAGAAGTTCCAAAAAACTGGTATTCCAAATCG
>JADHUD010000192.1 GCA_016784705.1 Spirochaetia bacterium
GCCAATTTTTATTCAGTTATTGAGGAGATGAAAACTAAACTTAAAGCAGAACCTCTTCCTCTCTATTTACCCCATGGCTCTGAGTCAGCATTTTCAGGAATTATTGATGTTATGAATCTGCAGAAAATTGAGTTTGAAACAACTTCTTTCGGCAGTGTGATGCGCAGCCTGCCTGTCCCTGCAGAAATGCTGGAAACTGCAAAAAAATATCATGACCATTTAATTGACTTACTCTCTAACTATTCTGACGAAATAATGGAACTCTACCTGGAAGGTAGTGATATTCCAATACATTTAATAAAAAAGACAATCCGTGAAGTAACAATCTCCAGAAAATGTATTCCAGTATTTGTTGGTGCATCTTTAAAAAATATTGGTGTCCAAACTCTATTAGACGGAATTATTGAGTACCTGCCCTCTCCAAATGATATCCCGGAAATCACCGGTCTTACCGTTAAAAATGAACATCCGGTGATTGTAAAACATGACATTTCAGGTCCGCCGTTGGCGTTAGTTTTCAAGATTCAAAACGATCGCGAATCGGGACCGCTTTGCTTTTTCAGAGTTTATTCAGGATCAATAAAAAAAGGGTCTACAATTTTTAATATTTCAAAAAGAAAGCGGGAACGGATTAACAGGCTCTTCAGGATGCATGCTAATAAACCCGAGAATGTAGATGTTATCGAATCCGGTGATATAGGTGTAGCTGTTGGTTTAAAATTCGCACAAACAGGAGATACCATAGGATCTGAAGGTTCGCAAATTCTTTTGGAAAGCATGACTTTTCCTGAACCGGTAATTTCAGTTGCAATTGAGCCGCGAACAATTTCAGATCAGGATAAACTTAAAAAAGCACTTGAAACACTTTCCCGCGAAGATCCTACATTTGTATATAAAGATAATCCTGATACCGGACAGCTTATCATCTCAGGAATGGGAGAGCTTCATTTAGATGTTCTGGTAACGAGAATAACAAAAGAGATGAAAGTTGAAGCCAGAATTGGAAATCCTCAGGTAACTTATCGGGAGACGATTTCAGTTTCAGTTACCCATAATGAAAGATTTTCAAAAATTTTATCCGGAAAAGAGAATAAAGCAGATATTACTCTCTGTCTCACTCCTTTACCAACAGGAAGTGGAAATGTGTTTATTTCTCATGTCTCTAAAAATGTTCTTCCTAAAGAGTATCAGTCTGCTGTAGAAAGAGGTATCCAAAATGCATTCCTTTCAGGGATACGTTATGGATACCCAATTTATGATGTAAAAGTTGAACTTATTAAAGCCGATTATAATGAACTTACCGCATCTGAATTTGCTTATGAAGCTGCTGCATCACAGGGTTTTGATAATGCAGCCAGAAATGCAGAGCCCATACTCCTTGAGCCCATAATGAAAGTAGTCATTATGTGCCCGACAACAAATATTGGTGAGGTAATGAGTCACCTTTCAATGAAAGGCGGTATTGTTGAGAGCATGGAAAGCAAACCTGCTCTGGATCATATAACAGCAAAAGTTCCACTGGTGAATATGTTTGGTTATTCAACTGCTTTGAGAAGTCTTACCCAGGGTCGTGCATCTTTTGCTATGGAGTTTTCACATTTTGATAAAAAAGAGGGTGAACTTTTCGGATAAGTATCATTTCCAAGAATGATTCTTTTTATTGACAGAAATCCATACCCGTTTTACAGTAGTTTATTACTGATAGTATTATCAATACTCATTCAGGGATTAACTGATTGCTTAAAAGCAGTAAAATCTGCGTTTAAAGCATTTTTGTTACAATAATTACATATTTAATGGAGGTATTATGAGTTTAACCAGCGCTGAAATCAGAAATGTTGCTATCGTCGGACACAACGGCACTGGGAAAACCACACTGTTGGAACATATTCTTTCCAATAGCGGGGTAATTTCCCGGGCAGAGTCAATTGCTGCAGGAAAAACTGTCAGTGATTACACTGACGAGGAGATTGAAAAAGGTATTTCTATTCATGCTTCGCTTTCCTGTATTGAATGGGACAATAAAATGATGAATTTTATTGACACCCCGGGAACCTCAGACTTTATAGGAGAAGTTGTCTCATCATTCCGCGCCTCAGAATCCGCTATAATGGTTATTGATGCACGTGCAGGTGTACAGATTGAAACAATAAAACTATGGCGAAGGCTTAATACACGAAATATGCCCCGTATAGTTTTTATTAACAAAATGGATCGTGACAGAGCTGATTTCCAGAATACATTTTCAGATATTGAATCCAGATTCAGCAAACCGTGTGTACCTGTTTCTATACCTATTGGCAGCGGAGAGGAATATAAGGGTGTAATAAACCTTATTGAGAATAGAGCTTATTTGGTATCAGAGACACAAGCGTCTGAGATTCCGGACAATATGAAAGAAACAGTTGAAGAGTTTCGTCTAACCCTTATAGAAGCTGCTGCTGAGGGAGAAGACTCATTAATGGAAAAATATTTTGAGGAAGGAACACTTGATCCTGACGATATCAGATTAGGATTAATTTCCGGACTCAGAGAAAATCGCATTATTCCTATCCTTTGTGGAAGTGCAGAAAAAGATAATGGTATTGTATCACTCCTTAATTTTCTCTCTTTTGCTGCGCCGCCACCATCGATGATAGAAGAAAAAGCTATTGATGCAAACGGAAACGAAATTGCTGTGCCAATAAGCACAGATGGAAGTATTTCAGCTTTTTCGTTTAAATCCACTATAGATCAGTTTTCCGGAAAGCTCTCTTTTATTAAGGTAGTAACCGGAACAATTACCGGTGAGGCTGAACTGCAGAACCCTACAGTCGGAAAAAAAGAAAGACCAGGTAAACTATATAAATCAATAGGTAAAAAACTCTTTGAAGTAAAAGAGCTGGTTGCTGGTGATATCGGAATAATAGCCAAATCTACAACTCTTCATACAAATAATACATTATGTTCACCTGATATTCAGTATACCTTTTCCGTTTTGGCATTACCTCATCCAATTCATGCATTAGCTATATCAGCAGCTGACAAAAAATCTGAAGATAAAATGAATGAAGCACTTCATAAAGTTACTGAAGAAGATTTAACATTTCAGGTTAATTTTAATAAAGAGACTAAAGAGAATGTTGTTTCCGGCATGGGAGAACTTCATATTAATATGATTCTTGAAAAGATCAAAGATAAACAGAAAATAGAAATCATAACAAAAGTGCCTAAAATTGCCTACAGAGAAACAATAACAAAACCTTCTGATGCCGAATACACCCATAAAAAACAGTCGGGTGGGCATGGTCAGTATGGACGAGTGGTTATTACTATTAATCCCCTGCCACGCGGTGAATATTTCTCTTTTACAAATGCAATTAAAGGCGGTTCAATTTCTAAAGGATATATGCCGGGTATTGAAAAAGGTTTAAATGAAGCTATGACTGAAGGTTATTTAGCTGGTTACCCTCTTGTTGATATTGGCGTTTCTGTTGTTGATGGAAAAGAACACCCTGTTGACAGTTCTGAAATGGCTTTTAAACTTGCTGCTAAAGGAGCCTTAAAAGCTGCAATGGCTAAGGCAAATGTTGTTCTTTTAGAACCGATTATGCATTTAGAAGTTTTTATTGAAGATCAATATTTAGGAGATATTTTATCTGATTTAAGCGGAAAACGAGGTCGTGTTCAGGGACAGGAAGATATTGGAGGCGGCTTAACCCTTGTACAGGCTAGCGTTCCTCAGGGAGAAATGATGAAATATGCAATCGATCTAAAATCATTAACTTCCGGTACCGGTTCTTTTGAACTGGAATTTGATCATTATGAGATTGCCACAGGAAAAGTTGTTGAGGATGTTATTAAGCAATCCCAATTAGAAGATTAATATTCTGCAAAGAAACACGGGGATTCATATCCTATTTATAAAATCCGGGAGTTTTTTTACTTCCGGATTTTTATTGTTTTTTCAATCCATATTTCGTATATCGTGTGGTTTTCTGCAATCCCTTTCTGTTCAAATTTGGTTATGGGTCTCCAGGAAACTGGATCACAATACCCATTACTTGCATAATTTACTAAACCATCCACCTTTTCAAACTCCTCTAATATCCATTCAGCATAAGGAGTCCAATCCGTAACTACATAGATATATCCTCCCGGTACAAGTTTTCTCTGCATAAGTTCTATGAATTCTTTTTTTACCAACCTTCGCTTATTATGTTTTTTTTTCTGCCAGGGATCTGGAAAAAAGATATGAAACCCTGCAATAGAATTGTCCAGGATCATCTCTTGAAGAACTTCTACTGCGTCAAAGCGTATAATACGAACATTATCCAGCTTCTGAGTATGAATTTCATTTAAGAGCTTTCCAACTCCAGATAAGAATACTTCTATTCCAAGATAATTAATTTCCGGAAATAGTGCTGCAATTGAGGCAGTTGTCACACCCATTCCAAAACCTATTTCAATAGTTAAAGGATTCTTATTGTTAAAAATTGATTCAGATTGTAATGATAAACCGGTTTTAAATGGTATACAGTACGAATCGCTATATTTCTCAATTGCATTTTTCTGAAGTTCTGTTAACCGTCCGCCCCGCAATACAAAGCTGCGAATGCTTTTCTTGTCATCAATAACAACGTTCTTATCTAAATTCATTATTCACCTGTTTTTGAAAATTTTCTATTTATATTAGTCTCTGCAGTTTTTCCAGAATAAACAAACTTTTATCCTTAAGTGAAATTGCGTCAGTCTTCATTATTAATATATTAGGACATTTGGGGTCTATAGAGACCGCTCCGCTGCTTTCACGAATCATATCGATTAATCTGTCGATTGAAATATTTGCAACTCTTGAGAATTCTGCTCTAACAATTCCATTAGCCTCTCTCAACTGATAAATTGCCAGTTTCTTGCAGATCACCTTAATTTCAGCAATGAAAAGTAAATTCAGGACATCATCCGGGATTGGGCCGAACCTGTCTTCCAGCTCCGATGTCAATTGTTTTAATTCAAGTTCTTTTTGAATTATGGCTATTTTCCGGTATATTTTAAATTTTGTTCCTGGATCCAGAATATATGTATCTGGTATAAACCCTGAATAATCGAGGTCAAGAAAAACATCTTCTTCTATGGATTTCTCAGAATCTGTCATCCTGCTGATAGTTTCATCAAGTATTCTAAGATACATATCTAATCCTACT
>JADHUD010000193.1 GCA_016784705.1 Spirochaetia bacterium
ACCTGACAATAGCTGCTCTGCGGTCGATTCTCTACTATGAGAAATATGTAGTTACCAACCCGGGCGATACTGACCTCAAAGAACGGCAGATGCTGACTGAGGAAGAGTATTATGAAGCCCGTGAACGGTTTGGAGAAAACTTTTCGGCCGGTATCGGTGCCGAAGCAGTAAGTACTCTTCTTGAAAACCTTGACCTGGAGGCGCTTTCTGCAGAACTCCGTGTCAAGATGCTTGAAAAGGGACCTAAGGCCGACAAGAGACTTCTGAAAAGAATTGAAGTAGTGGAAAATTTCCGGGATTCAGGGAACAGACCTGAGTGGATGATACTCAGTATAATCCCTGTTATACCTCCGGAGCTGCGCCCGATGGTTCAGCTTGACGGCGGAAGATTTGCCACCTCTGACTTGAATGATCTGTATCGCCGTGTGATAAACAGAAACAACAGACTGAAACGCCTTATGGCTCTCAATGCCCCTGATATAATAATACGAAACGAGAAACGTATGCTCCAGGAGGCTGTTGATGCACTGTTTGATAACTCCAAGAAAAAAAGAGTCGTAAAAGGAGCTTCAAACAGGCCGTTGAAATCCCTCTCAGATATGCTGAAAGGTAAACAAGGCCGATTCAGACAGAACCTGCTTGGAAAACGTGTTGATTACTCAGGACGTTCCGTTATTGTTGTAGGACCTGAATTAAGACTCCATCAGTGCGGACTTCCTGCAAAGATGGCTCTGGAACTCTATAAACCCTTTATCATGAAAAAGCTTGTGCAGAAAGGTGTCGTCTATAACATAAAGAAAGCAAAGAGTCTGGTAGAGCAGGAGACTCAGGAAGTATGGTCAATACTTGATGATGTGGTAAGAGAACATCCCATTCTTTTAAACCGTGCACCGACACTGCACCGGCTGGGAATTCAGGCATTTGAACCGGTACTTGTTGAAGGGAAAGCAATAAAACTCCACCCGCTTGTTTGTCATGCATATAATGCAGACTTTGATGGCGACCAGATGGCAGTTCACGTACCGCTTACCCAGGCGGCTCAAATTGAGTGCTGGACCTTGATGCTGTCTGCAAACAACCTTCTGGATCCTGCAAACGGAAAGCCGGTGGTATTTCCCTCTCAGGATATGGTTCTGGGTATTAATTATCTGACCAGAATTAAACCCGGAAGCAAGGGTGAAGGTAAATTTTTCGACAATATAGATGAGATTTTCATGGCTATTGATGTCGGCTCTCTTGATTACAGCAGCAGGATCCGTTATCGGCTCACTGCCGATGAGGTGATTGAGACAAGTCCCGGCCGTGTTATTTTTAACGAAGAGATGCCTTCAGAAATACCGTTTCAGAATATCTGTTTTGGGGATAAGGAGCTGAGAGGGCTGGTAGGTGATACGCTTGCAAAACACAACTCTTCCATTGCTGTTAAAATGCTTGATTCAATCAAAGATATCGGATTTAAATATGCAACATTATTTGGTGCAACAATTGGAATAACCGATATCATTATACCTGAAGAAAAGAAAACAATGATTAATGGAGCCAATGCTCAGGTAAAAACAATTCTTGATCAGTATCTTCAGGGACATATAACTCAGGAAGAACGATATAACCGTGTTATTGAAGTATGGAGTAAGACCAATGAGGATCTTACAAATGTACTTATGGATATGCTGAAACTGGATCAGGGTGGATTCAATCCTGTCTATTTAATGGCCGACTCAGGTGCAAGGGGAAGCAGAACTCAGATCAGACAGCTCGGCGGTATGCGCGGACTTATGGCAAAACCATCAGGAGATATTATTGAACTCCCGATCCGCTCAAACTTCAAGGAAGGACTCTCAATTATCGAGTTCTTTATTTCAACCAATGGCGCCCGAAAAGGTCTCGCGGATACTGCACTTAAAACGGCTGATGCCGGTTATCTTACCAGACGTCTTGTGGATATTGCTCAGGATGTGGTTATTAACGAAGATGACTGCGGCACAATAAATGGTATTGAAATCAGGGCAATCAAAGATGGTGAGGAGATTGTAGAATCTCTGAAAGACAGAATAGAGGGACGATTTACCCTTGAAAGAGTTAAACATCCTATTACCGGTGAAATTATTATTGATGTTAACGAAGAGATTACTGATGACGTTGCCGGAGAGATTGAACAGGCTGGTATAGAGTCTGTAAGAATACGAACGGTACTGACCTGCGAAGCCAAGCATGGTGTCTGTCAGCGATGCTACGGAAGAAACCTGGCAGTCAACAGAACGGTAGTAATTGGTGAGGCAGTTGGTATAATTGCAGCACAATCTATCGGTCAGCCGGGAACACAGTTGACGATGAGAACTTTCCATATTGGCGGGGCGGCAACAAAGACCAGTGAAGAAAACAAAATAACCCTTGCATATCCGGTAATTGTAAACAGTATTACCGGAAATACGGTAAAAGTGAATGAAGACTCCATATTGTTTACCAGAAAAGGGTTTATTACCGTATCCAAGGTGCTCAGAACCATAGAGAAGAAAGAATATACCAAGGCTCTTGTGGAAGATGGGGAGAAAGTTGTTGTCGGAACCGTCCTTGCAGTAAACAAGGATAATGAAGAACTGCTTTCACGGGAAATCGCCTATGTCAGAATGTATGAGGGGAAAATCCTTCTCATCGCACAGGAACAGAAAATTGAGGTCAGGAATGGATCTGAACTGTTTACTACAATCGGTGAATTAGTTCAGCCCGGTGATGCTATTGCATCATTTGACCCATTCTCAGAACCAATCATAGCTGAAAAAGAGGGTACTGTCCGATTTGTTGATATTTTACTCGGAACGACTTTGAAAGAAGAGGTTAATGAAGAGACGGGTAATGTCGAGAAAAAAATTACAGAGTACACCCTTGAAACGCTTCAACCGAGAATTGAGATTGTAGACGACGATGGCAACGAGGTGGCAACCTATTTTCTGCCGGGATCGTCATATGTGAATGTTGAAAATGGTACAGTGGTTAAAAAGGGTCGGATATTGGCAAAACTCCTGAAAGAGAGTGTTAAAACCCGTGATATTACCGGTGGTCTTCCCCGTGTAGGTGAATTGTTTGAAGCCAGACGGCCGAAAAACAAAGCCGTTCTTTCGCAGGTCGGCGGTATTGTCAGGTTCAGAGGTATTATCAAAGGACGCCGTCTATTGGTGGTAGAAGATGATTTCGGCGGCGAATATAAGCACCTGGTTCCTATGGGTAAACACCTGCTGGTTCGTGATGGTGATGTAATTGAATCCGGTGAAAGGTTGTGCGAAGGAGCAATTGATCCGCATGATATTCTTGAGATTTCAGGTGAGAATGAACTTCAGTCTTTTCTTGTAGATGAGGTTCAGGAGGTATACCGGCTCCAGGGTGTTGATATTAACGATAAACACATTGGTGTTATTGTACGTCAGATGATGCGGAAGGTTGAAATTATCACCGTTGGTGATACCGGATTTATTTATGGCGAACAGGTAGACAAATATAAGTTTAATGCGGAGAATGAGAGGGTTCTCAATGCAGGTGGTCAGCCGGCTGTAGCGAAACCGCTGCTTTTGGGTATAACCAGGGCATCACTGAGTATCGACTCGTTTATTTCTGCTGCTTCATTCCAGGAAACCACAAAAGTCTTGACAAATGCAGCAATAGCGGGTAGAAGAGATGAACTGCGTGGTCTGAAAGAGAATGTAATTATAGGTCATCTGATTCCTGCAGGTACAGGTATGAAGAAATATCGGAATATCCAGTTAGCTGAAGATTCAACGGCAGATTTGGATGTATCTGTCAAGACTGCAAAGGAAGAGAGGAAACGGGAGTTTGATGAGCTGGATATCCCTGATCTGGATTATGACGAGACTGATGAAGACGATATGAATTTTTTACTTGATGGTGAAACCGATAACTAGGTGAGTTGCAGAAATAATTTACCTAAGAAATGAATCGGAATCCATGCTGACGTCAAGTGTTTTAGATATAGAGGCAAAAAGTGTACTCATGTTGCTTTTAGCTTCATGTAATTGAAATCTGTGAATTGAAGTTCAGCAGATGTTACTATTATGAGAAAGGGAGTGTATCGAATAGATGCCAACAATTAACCAATTAATAAGAAAGGGCAGAAAAGCCCAGATAAAGAAAACAACTTCACCGGCTTTGGACAGCTGTCCCCAGAAACGCGGTGTTTGTACCCGTGTTATGACTGTTACACCAAAAAAACCGAACTCAGCACTGCGAAAAGTTGCCAGAGTACGATTGTCTAATGGGATTGAGGTTACAGCTTATATTCCGGGTATCGGGCATAATCTTCAGGAGCACTCCGTAGTACTTCTGAGAGGCGGCAGGGTCAAAGACCTTCCCGGTGTACGGTATCATATCATTCGAGGTGCCAAGGATACCCTTGGTGTGGATGATAGAAGAAAGGGAAGATCGAAATACGGTACGAAGAAACCGAAAGCATAGAGGTGGAGAGAAATGGCAAGAAGAAAAGTTGCCCCGGTCAGGGAAGTGCTTCCGGATCCGCGGTATAACAGTATAGTTGTAGAAAAATTTATACGAAGAATGATGATTGATGGAAAGAAGTCAACCAGCACAAAGGCATTATACGATGCAATGGCTATTATGGGTGATAAATCCGGTGAAAACCCACTGGATGTATTTTTAAAAGCCCTTGATAATGTGAAGCCGGTTGTTGAGGTAAAGTCCCGCCGTGTCGGAGGCTCAACATATCAGGTGCCGATTGAGGTGCGTGAGAGTAGAAAAGAAGCACTGTCAATGCGCTGGATTATTCAGGCTGCAAGAAAAAGAAGCGGGAAATCAATGAGTGAAAATCTCTCTTCTGAATTACTTGATGCCTTTAATTCAACAGGCACAGCTTTTAAGAAGAAAGAAGATACTCACAGAATGGCAGAAGCCAATAAGGCTTTCTCTCATTATCGGTGGTAGGTATAAAAAAAACGGAGTTTTTTTTATTTTGAAGTTTTCAGCTTAATGAAATTAAGCAGAAAACTTCACTGCTGGATTAAACGAAGTTTTGAAGTTTTGGAGTTTTCATTCTGAAAACTCCACGACTAGCAAAGAAACGGAGTTTTTTTTATTTTGAAGTTTTCGGCTTAAAGAAATTAAGCAGAAAACTTCACTGCTGGATTAAACAAAGTTTTGCAGTATGTTGAT
>JADHUD010000194.1 GCA_016784705.1 Spirochaetia bacterium
CAATAGGTGCGGTTCATTTTATCATTTGTGCCGCAATGTGATTTCAAGCTGACTTATGTTGCAGCTGTAAACTATGACGAAGCCCTCTCTCCTGACTAGTATTGAGTCTGATCAAGGACAACTCCAGTAGAGTAATTTCCACTGTAGTCAACTGTCTGTATCAAGTAATAATAATGAGTCCCAGAAGTCCCAGTCATATCGATGTAATTTGGTATATGACTTCGGTATACTTCTTCACCGTCCGTTCGATCCGCAGGAGCCTGCCCAACTTTTCTAACGATGCTTATTTCCTTGAAATCTTCATCTTGTGGGTTTATCCATTGTAATATGTTATATGCTGACTGCCCCGAAATTGCTGTTCCGATTACATCGGATGGTGCAATCGTATCAGTACTTGAACCTAATTTAACTGCGTTTTCTCTGATAACAAGTGATACAGGGAAAGGGTCATGGAGTTTATACGTAACAATATCATCATTATAGTAAGTGGGTGTTCCATTGTCCCAAATTTCTACAAGATTTTCCATGTCCCACTGAAAAAGAATTTCTGGTTCCTCGAAGTAACTGATATCGATGCTATTATCAGAAGAAAGATAGAGAGCAACTGCATTCCCACTCGTAGTTGTCACGGGATTGACCCAAGTACCCATATCACCCGAGGGATTTTGTACCCAATTTTCTTCAACATCAATGCCGATGGTCAAATAGCTTAGGAACCCATTATTTGTTTCTATGGGCTGGAGATCCTCAAACCCGTAATATCTCAGCCCGGGGGGTAGCCCCTCGATTATTTGAACTTCCCCTTCTAATCTGATACCGTCATATTGTGGAGGGAGCACGATTCCTGTTATCGATCGAACATAGACTCCTTCATTTGAAAAGCCATCTCCTGAGGGTAAAAATTGTAGAGAAAGTCCAGCATAAGTAGAATTCTGTACCAATGCCTCACGAATAAAATCATCTGCATGAACCAAGTCATAATGTTGCGGAATGATACCAACAGGAGAGTTAACTCGCCTTAGTATTTTTTTGCTAAGGTACACATCAGTACCTAATGAGTTATATACGACAACATCATCAATATCTAACACAAAAGATTCTGGAGTTATCTGGTAAAGCCGGGAACCTCTGTTTTCTTCCTTTCGATTTAATTTATAATACTGGTCGTCACCAATTACAGCTGCTCTAACTGAATGATCTCGGGAAGTAAAAGATCTTGAATCTATTTGTCCAGCAGATACAGAAAGACCCGTTGTTCCTAATCTTTCCATAGGAACAGGACTACAAGAAGCTAACATAAGGGTTAGTGTAATTAGCAATAAATACTTAATAATATGTCTCATCGTTTCCCTCCCTTAGAATTGGAAACCTAAACCAAATAGTAATCCATAGGAATATTCAAAAATTTCCTCTGTCCAAATGAATGCTAAACTGGCTGTACCACCAATATCAATAGATAAATTACTGGATAAAGGCATAAGTGCAGTAGCTAGTATTAATTCTGATAAAAAACCTTCACCATAGATCATATTTTGCATTGAAATGTTCAATTCCATAAATCCCAGCGGAGCGTATCTATATTCTATTGGTAGAATCAACGGTATTGAGATATTCTCATTATTTTGAGAGAATGCAGTACCTAAACCAATAAATAAATCCGACCTTCCCTTCTTTATAACGTTGATGGAAGAAACAACTCCTACTTTCCTACTTCATAGAATATATTTGGATTAAAATATGGTGATATAGCCCGATACCATATATTTACTTCAAATTCAGCAGTTTTATTTATTCCATAATCAAGACTTAGTGGGAAATATACTTTCAACTGAGAAGCATGGGGAATAAGTGGATAACCAAACTCTGTAATTTTAACTTTAAAATTAGTTTTTTCAACATCTTGAGGACTTGCCGCAAACAGGGAAGTACCAATTAACAGGAGAATACCTAATAGGTAAAACTTTTTCATCATGAAGCACTCTCCAAAATTACTTTAGACACCATAATTTAATTTTCTTAGAGTGCCTATGTTAAAGATTAGAAAATTGTAGATCTGCTGTCAAGAAAAGAATACTAAAAAAATTGACCGCATACAAATTGCTCACAAATAGTGAATATTTTTGCTTTTATTTCTAATCTGGGATAAGATAAGTTTAAGATGTGTAAGAGTATATAGTTCTTCTCTAAATTTTACCTGACTGTTAGTAGGAGAAGACTATGAATTTTCAGAAAGGTGCAAAACAGCATTTAAGTGATTATAAAAAGGGTATGCTTAATATCTCTGAAAATGGATCATACTTTAATAATGGAAAGTACTATTCTCACATTCTCCCGATAACAGAGAGTGTCAAAAAAGAGTTCATAAATTATTTCCAAAATTTTGACAGGCATGGTAAGCTGTATCTTGTATAGCAGCCCGATACATTATAGTGAGTAAGAATGAATAAAGAACACCAAATTACATACTCCATGGCATTTACCGCCGGAGCAATACTCCTGCATGAGGCAGTCACCATAGCGGGGTGTACAACCGAATGTTTTAGTGTTGAGAGATTATAGTTTCGAGAAGACAGAACTGAAAGAGTATATGGAGTTTGTGGGAGAAGATCTGTTTACTTCTCAATTGAAAGATACGTTGAAACAGTTTGAATTTGCTGCAACCTTTGGATCTCTTATAATTCCCAAATTGCAGGATATAGAAGATATCTACAGAATTCTGAAAGAGAATAATCTGTCAGAACAACTATTTCTCAAACCAACACACGAGCAGGTATTGAGGGTGTTGGAGCAATCAGATTTCTTATTGCAGAAATATCATATAGTTATTGCCAATCCTCCCTATATGGGAGGAAAGGGGATGAATGATAGGTTGAAGGGGTTTGCACAGGATAAGTTTCCTGACAGCAAATCTGATTTGTTTGCCATGTTTATTGAACGGGGATTCGGTTTCTTACATAGTTTAGGGTTTAATGCAATGGTAACGATGCAAAGCTGGATGTTCTTATCAAGCTATGAAAAATTAAGAGGGAAGTTGCTTGATGAGGATACAATAATATCAATGTTGCATTTTGGTCCAAGAGCCTTTGATTCTATAGGTGGTGAAGTTGTTTCAACGACAGCATTTGTATTAAGCCATGGCTATTTGCATAACTATCAGGGAGCTTTTATCAGATTAGTTGATGGAAAGAATGAGGCTGAAAAGATGCAAATGCTTAAAAGTGCATTGAAGGAGTAACATCATAAAATCTATCATCAACCTCCCGGAAGGGAAGACCCTTGAATTTAAGCAGGATTCATCCTCTTCTCTGCGTATTATGAAAACTCTTATAGCCTTTGCAAACACCGCAGGCGGGAAGGTGGTAATTGGAGTTACCGATGATAAACGGGTAATTGGGGTATAAGATCCTTTACTGGAAGAGGAGAAGCTGTGCAATCTTATCGCTGATACGATTTCTCCCCGGCTGGTTCCGAATATCGAGTTTGTTTCGCATGAAGATAAAACCCTCTTAATAATTGAGGTGTTTCTAAGCAATGTCCGGCCTCATTATCTCAATGCTGAGGGAATAGATAATGGAGTGTATGTACGTCTTGGATCAACAAACAGAAAAGCTGATCGGGAGATGATTGCTGAGCTAAAGCGTTCTGTTCAGGGAGGCTCTTATGATGCCCTGCCTATGCCGGAATTATCGATAGATGATCTTGATCTTAAGGCTATGCAGGCTGATTTTCATAAAGAGGCTCCTTTTACCGCAAAAGAACTCCAAACGCTTAAGTTATTAGTCAGGGATCAGGGGAAACTTGTTCCTACTCATGGAGCTGTGCTGTTGTATGGAAAACAGCGATCTTTTTATTTTTCTGATGCATGGATTCAATGCGGACGGTTTCTGGGTACCGATAAGGTTACTATTTTTGATCAAACTGAAATTCACGATCCCCTGCCTCAAGCAGTTGACAGCATAATGATGTTTTTAAAAAAACATGCCTACAAGAGTGCCGACTTTTCTGAAATACGCCGAAAAGATGTTTGGAGTATTCCGATAGAAAGCTTAAGAGAGATTATTATCAATGCCCTGGTTCATTCCGACTATTCTCAGCAGGGAGCCCCCATTCGCATTGCTTTCTACGATGATCGTATTGAAGTAGAGAATCCGGGTATTCTTCTTCCCGGAATGACGATTGAGGACATGAAAAACGGGGTTTCTAGAATTAGAAACAGTGTGATTGTGCGGGTTTTCAAAGAGCTGAACCTCATTGAGCAGTGGGGCAGTGGTTTGAAAAGAGTCTTTGCCGATGCTGAACAAGAGGGTCTTCCCGAACCAAAAATAGAAGAACTTGGGATGAGAATGCGTATATCCCTACCACTAGCAGAGATTCACAAAGCAGGAAAACAGTTTGAACGGCCGGAGTCGCCGACCCGTTCACGGCCTGAGTCACGGCCCGAGTTACAGCCCGAGTCACGGCTCGAGGTGATATTAGGAACCCAATTGAAATCGAAACTTGCAGCTAGAGTTCTTCTATTATTACATAATGAATTCTATGGAAAATCTGAATTAGCTGCATTGTTAGGTCACAAGTCAATATCTGGTGAGCTGAAGAAACAGATAACTAGATTATTAGATTTGAATTTGATTGAAATGACAATCCCGGAGAAGCCAAATAGCAGACTGCAGAAGTATAGATTGACAGAGAAAGGGATTAAGATAATAAAGGGTAGAAAGAATGACTGAGAAAGAGTGGTTTGAGCAGAATAGAGGTTATAGGTTTGTAGATGGAGAGCGCGTCCGTTATTTTTTCTCATCTTTAGGCGCTTGAAAGATAATAATGATGATGCAGTCCGGATAATATTTGCATTTTTCTTATTGCACCGGAGCTTACTTGGATCTCAGTATCAGGTGTCTTGTCAATCCCTTGATGCATTCTCTTGGGATTATACTATTTCACATATTCCGAAATACTATTTTAAATTTGCTTCTCAGAAACTAAGAGAGAAGTGAAGTTTATAGATTTTATTTTCTTTCTTGAGCAGAAGCATGGTGAAAATAATATTCTTTCTTTTCCTGAAAATTGTAGTATATATTGCATTGAGTAGCGATAGAAGAAAGTTGAACCTGATGTATTATATCCAGAATTTACACTGTAGTAAAATT
>JADHUD010000195.1 GCA_016784705.1 Spirochaetia bacterium
GAATGTGTTATCTCTGTATATTTGATAAGTTAATCTATCATTCTTATAATTGAGTCTTGCTGTACCGAAACCCTCATATCTATTTCTTTGTTCAGTACGGCCTTTCCTGTAATTAAGGCTGCAATTAACAGGATAACTATAACACCGAATCCGCCTAGTAATATTTTATTACTTATTTTCATTATGCAACTCCTTTTCTGATGTATCGTATAAAGCAAGGATCTCTTCGGGTGTTATTTTTAATGACCGCATTGTCTTGAAAAGCTCAGGCAGCTGCTGCTGAATAAAAGCCTTTTTTTTCTCAGCCAGTACTTTTTCCATTGCATCCGAGGCTGTAAAATACCCAATGCCGCGTTTGTTAAAAATAACATTTTTTTCCTGAAGGTAATTGTAGGTTCTCATAACCGTATTTGGATTAACTTCCATTTGTACAGCTGTTTCCCTGATAGAGGGAATCCGTTCACCATTTTTCCACACTTCCATAAGAATATTATCCTCCATATGTCCTGCAATTTGCAGATAAATTGATTTTTGTTCTTTAAACTGCATCATTTGCCTGTACCTCCCGAACTCTGAAGTAACTGACGACCCAGCAGAAAGGAGCAAGAAATACCCAGAACAGGACTTTACCAATAGTCTCAAAAACCCTGAATGCTATTATTCCTTCAAATGCTTCAGGTGAACTGAACCTGATTTCAAAATTATTGATTATCAAATCACTATCTATAGACATTCCATCAAAGTAGTTGTTAAAAATAATTCTTCCAGCCAATATAGTTATTAATCCAATTACAAGACCCAGCAAATTCAACATAAGTACCGTTTTGACAAAAGATGCTTTTCTGAAGTATGCAGCACCGAGAAGGAAAACTGATTGCGTTACAATATAGATCGGGATCAGCTTCCAATATAATGCATCTACAGGATTTAACACCAAATAGTGACGCCCGAAAATCATGGTATTCAGTCCCTCGATAATAAGAGATGATGCGGTAATAAAGAGTAACAGCAGAATTGGGTAGAGAAGAGCTGAATAAATTACTTTCACAGAGAGCTTCTCCAGGGGTGATGCCGGAAGCATGAGCCAGTTATGCTGAGTTGATTTGCCGTACATATCTTCACGGAAAGAGAGGCTGGTAATAATAAATCCACCAACAAAAAGGAAACTGATGAAATATGATTGGTAGTATGTAGCAATATCCGAGTATGATGGGTTACTGAATATCATGGTAAGAATGTTTGGCAGAAGCATGATTAAGAAAAGGGTAAGAGCATATATTGACATTCCCCTTCTGCTTTCAAGTATATCTTTTCTTAATAAGTATAATAGTTTCATGTTATACTCCTTGATTTATTATTTTTGAGAGAGATACGGGATTAGCAATAACTGCATTGAATAGTGTTTCAAGATCCACATTTGTTTCTGAATCTTCGGTTTCCCTTATTTTTAGCGCAGACCATCCCCCGGGAACCTTCTCTTTAAATACACACTCTGTATCTTTAGGTTCAGCAGGAGTAACACTAAGTGTAAGTGCAGAAGTCACCTCATTCAAAGAGTTGTTAAATACAACTTTTCCCTCATTCAGAATGATAATCGGATCTATAAGATTTTCCATGTCACGTACCTGATGTGTTGAAATAATAAAGGTCCGGTCATCGGTCATTGCCGATGCCAGAGTTCTTCGGAATTGGCTTTTTGAGGGTATATCCAGTCCATTTGTCGGTTCATCAAGGATTAACAGTGAGGTGTTGGAGGCAAGTCCAAATGAGAGCAGGAATTTCTTTTTCTGGCCATAGGAGAATTCACTGAGTTTTTTGCTGAAATCCAGACCGAAAGATTTTGTGTATCGGTCAAAAGCAGCTTTGTCAAAATTCGGATAGAAAGGTACATTAATAAGCAAGTACTCTTTTAATTCTATATTCGGCAAATAAAACTCTTCCGGTAAATAGAAAATCTGTTCCAGCAATCCGGTCTCACGTTTTTGCGGATTATGTCCCAGTACATCAGCTTCACCGCTTTTTACATAGAGCTGGCCGGATATAATCTTTAGAAGAGTGGTTTTACCGGCTCCATTCATACCAAGCAGGCCATAAATATTGCCTCCTGGTATATCAATCGTCAGTTCGTTAAACAGCTTTGTTTTGCTGTAATTAAACGAAACATCTGTAAGTTTTATCATATGTTGCTCCTTTTTCTATTTTCCGTAACAAAAGTTAACGTTTTAGTGTACTAATTAACTAGCACACTAGTAATGTAAATCAGATATAAAGATCTGTCAAGAGAAAAATGAAAAAAAATAGATTATTTAAAAAAGGCTTGAGAAAATTAGTTGAATACTGTTTGGTTCTTACCCAAGCAGAGCTCGCAGTTGATCACGCAATCCCTGAACCGCTTCCTGGAAATTTTCTTCCAGCTGCTGATAGTTTGCTTCCAGGAATTTAATGAAATCCGGATCCTGCTCAGGCTGCAGATTTATCTGTTTACCCATTTGTCGGGACAACTGCTCTTCTTTCTTTTTCAGATGAGGGGCATATTGCTGTTTTGCCATTTCCAGCAACTGTTCACGGGATTGCAGATATTGGGTATACAGCTGGTCGAGTTGGATAAAAAGCTGGGTTACCGAGTCGGATTCCGGGTCTGTTTTCCCGGTATGTTCCTCATTGGCTTTGTTTTCGGGTGCAAGAAATTCTGAAGCTTTTTTAAGCTTTCCCAGAGCCATAACATACAATTCATCTTGCGGTAGGGAGATGTTTAATAAAAGAGTTTCAATCATATGCTCTCTGACAAGCGGCTTGTCAGGATCCGGAATTGCATTCAGCTTTTCTTGCAATGATTCAACAGTAGAATCATGATCAAATAAAAAAGTCCCCATCAATCTTTTTCCGGTTTTAATAAGCTCATTATTTTTTATTTTTACAGGATCTCCCTCTACTGATTCTGTTCTTTCAAGGGCTATTTCTAAAGCTGAACGAATTCGTGCCATATATATCTCCAATGTATTTGATCTTGCTGCTATAAAGCAGCTCTTTAAATAATAATACTTTTAAAACAGCTGCAACAATTAGAAGATAGCTAAGTTTATGCAAAATAACAATATTAACAGGCAAAATATCTTGTAATAATAGTTATACCTTTACTCCTTATATTTCTGCTTGCTCCCCATTCTAAAACCCCGTACAATGATTCCATGACAGAACAAATATATTATAAAGATCAGTATACAAGAGTTGATTCAGCTAAGATCAGAGAAGTAGGGCAGCATAATAAAAAATATGGAATTCTATTAAATCGTACCATTTTCTACCCTGAAGGGGGAGGACAGCCGGGTGATACCGGATTTATCGGAGATGTGAGAATAATTGATACCAGAAAACAAGATGGAGAAATATATCACATCACCGACAGCCTGCCCAATTTTGTGTCAGGTGATACTGTTGAATGCAGACTCGACTGGGATCGTCGGTATGATTATATGCAGCAGCACTCCGGTCAGCATATTTTATCCGGAGTAATGCACTCTCTCTGTTCAATTGCTACCGTATCTGTTCATCAGGGAGAAGAGTATCTTACTATCGAGACTGACAGGCAGGAGGTAAGTGAAGAGGAGATTCTAACGGTAGAAAATGAGACAAACAGGATCATTACCCAGAACATACCCTTTACTATTTTTACTGTAGACGAGGCAGAAATTCAAAATATGAATTTGCGAAGAGCCCCCAAAGTTTCCGGGGTTGTCCGGCTGGTGCAGGTTGGAGCATATGATCTTGTTGCCTGCGGTGGTATGCATGTATCCGGCAGCAGTGAAGTCCGTCTTGTTTCGTGGATTGGGATGGAGAAGATTCGCGGTCATGTCCGTCTGATCTGGAAGATCGGAGATAGGGCGCTTCGTGACTACCATGAAAAAACAGAGATAGTTAACAAACTGTCAGAACTCTTCTCCTCACCGCAGGACAGCATAGTTGCTTCTGCAATTGCCAGAATAGAACAGCTCAGAACAGCTCAGCAAACTATTTCTGAACTTGAAAATTCGGTAATCCGTCTTAAAATGTCTAAATTGATGTCTGAGGCTATCACCTTACATGATCTTACGGTTATAGCTGGTGATTTTAGTGCAGAGGGTACAAATTTTCTAAAGAATGCAGTAAAAAATCTTCCAGCGGACAATCCAACTGTTTTCTGTGGATTCCAAAAAATTAATGAAACAGAATTAATTTGGTCTATCGCTGCAAATCGGGATAACCTGATAGATTTTTCTGAGGTTAAAAAGAGATTGTTTCCTTTAATTGATGCAAAAGGGGGTGGAAAACCTCCGGTTTGGCAGGGGAAAGGCAGCAGTTCAGATGGAACAGAACAATTTATCAAGGAATTTGTAAACCTTATGAGACGGACCTTGTGAGAAGGATATTGTGAGGCGGAAATAACTGCCGAAACAGGAGCGATCATGGTACTTGCTGAAACAATTAAGGATAAACTGGAAGCTTTAACTGACCCGGAAAAAGCAAAGCAGATGGAGAGGTTTTTTAAAACCGGATCTGGACAATATGGAGAGGGTGATAAATTTCTGGGTGTATCGATTCCTGAACAGAGGAAAATTTCACGGCTCTATTTCAGGGAGTGTCCGCTGGACCAGCTGAGTATGTTACTTGACTCTTCTTTTCATGAACATCGTATGACAGCTTTACTTATGCTGGTATATAGTGCAGAGAGCAGGATCGGAAGAGCAGACCCCAAACCCTATGTGGATTTTTATTTAACCCATATTGATTTAATTAATAACTGGGATCTTGTTGATGTTACCTGTCCGAAAATACTGGGACCATGGTTTTACGGCAGAGCTCGGGGGAAATTGGTGGAACTGGCGGCCTCCGACAATCTGTGGCATCAAAGAATTGCAATAATAACTACCTACTACTTTATACGGCAGAATGATTACTCTACAACGTTTGAAATCTCTGACATACTTTTTAATCATCCTCATGATCTGATCCATAAAGCTGTTGGATGGATGCTGAGGGAGACGGGTAATAGAGATCCTCAGGCAGAACGTGATTACCTGGATTCCCGTTATAAACGTATGCCCCGCACCCTGCTACGTTATGCAATTGAGAAATTCCCCGAAGAGGAAC
>JADHUD010000196.1 GCA_016784705.1 Spirochaetia bacterium
CTGGCGCACAGGGAATCTGCAAGAAGTTTACATATACCTAAACCGCGGTATCTTGGTTCAACATATAAATGCTTTACCGAGTAGACAAGCGTTACATCATCCGGGTAAAGCGGTTTTGCTCCGATGAAACCGGCAAAATCTTCCATAGGTGACTCAACAAATATAATCAGCCACTTATTATCAAAGCCGCTCCAGGTTTTCTGATATTCCTGTACTAAAATCTCATTAAGGGGAAAATCTACTCCGGAAAACTCGTCATACAGCCTGCTTTCCCCAATTTTTAAAATATAGTCTGTCCATTTTTCCCTGTTCTCATTTATAACAAAATCTGAGAGAATTAAATCTGAGACATCCTGTTCGGGTTCACCAAGCTGCTCCAGGAACGAAATTTCAGAGAGCTGTTCATACCATATATAGATACTGCGCTTTATTTCCTTCTCTTTGAAATAGAACCACAACCGTTCTATGGCAGGCTCTTCTTTAAGATTGTTTTTAAAATTTCTGAAAACCCCTTTCCCCAGTGAAAGGGACTCTTTGAGTTTTTCACGGAATATCGGGTTTCTGAGTGATGAAACAAACTTCTCCATTATTCTGAACCCATCAGCAGGTTTCCAAGAGGGAAGTTCCCGGTATCGAGCCTCTTTTTCTTCAGTACTGCCGACGGTAAATTCCTTTTGAATTGGTACTCCGTCCGCCAAATCAAACAGGTATGTCCCGGCCTGATCCTCCATACAGAAAATTACCTGATACATAAGTTCATCGGTCATGGGCGGCAGGGAATAATCCGGTACAATTTTTATGTTCTCATTCATAGAGATATTGTACCTTTTTATTACCTTTTCAGCAAACAGAAAGTAGAAAAATCTCTGTGAAACTCTGCAGGAAAAAGAGTTCATCATGGGTGATATACTTGACATTCAGCCCTGTTACATACGATAGTCAGCTAAGCGGTAATTGCACTGACCGCAGCATTGTAATTAGGTTGTACGTTGTAAATTTTGATTATTACCTGTTTTTCAATCCGAATTTTATTAACAAATTAATCAGAAAATTTTACAATAAAGCTGCAATATGGGATGTGTTTTCAAATTGTTTTTTTGGAAGCAGCTAACAAGCATTGAATTAGCCATTCGGCACTCTCTTAAACCGAATGAGACTACTATTCAGAGGAGTAGACATATGAGTATTATTGAATTTATTGAGGCAAGAGAAATACTTGACTCACGCGGAAACCCAACTGTTGAAGTTGATGTAATTCTTGAAGACGGATCTATGGGACGCGCTGCAGTGCCCTCTGGCGCTTCAACCGGAATTCATGAAGCAGTTGAACTTCGTGACGGCGACAAGTCCCGTTATCTTGGTAAAGGGGTTTTAAAAGCTGTAGATAATGTTAACAATATTATTGCAGGTGAGCTGATCGGGCTTGACGCACTGGATCAGGTTGATATTGACAGAACAATGATTGAACTTGACGGAACAGAAAATAAAGGCAAGCTGGGAGCTAATGCAATCCTTGGAGTATCCATGGCGACTGCACGGGCGGCAGCTGATTTTCTTGGTATACCGCTGTTCAAGTATCTTGGTGCATATCATTCCTGTGTATTACCGGTTCCAATGGCAAATATTATCAACGGCGGATCTCACGCAGACAACTCTGTGGATTTTCAGGAATTTATGGTTATGCCTGTTGGCGCGGCTTCTATTCGTGAAGCAGTCCGCATGATAGCTGAAGTTTTTCACAACCTCAAGAGCATCCTTAAATCAAAAGGCTATAGTACTGCAGTTGGTGATGAGGGCGGTTTTGCACCAAACCTGAAATCAAATGAAGAGGCATGTGAAGTTATTATTGAAGCCATAGAAAAAGCCGGTTACACGGTTGGCACAGATCTAATGATTGCACTGGATCCTGCCATGTCGGAACTCTACAACAAAGAGACAAAAAAGTATGAGCTGAAATGGTCATCAGGAGCAACGCTTACAAGTGAAGAGATGGTAGACTATTGGGCTGAATGGGTAGAAAAATATCCTATTATATCACTTGAAGATGGAATGGATGAAGATGACTGGGACGGCTGGAAACTGCTGACAGACAGAATCGGCGGTAAAGTTCAGCTGGTTGGTGACGACCTGTTTGTAACAAATACTAAAAGGCTTACTCAGGGTATTGAAAAGGGAATTGCAAACTCAATCCTTATTAAAGTAAACCAGATTGGTACACTCACAGAGACTTTTGAGGCAGTGGATATGGCTAAACGTGCCGGTTATACTGCAGTCGTATCTCACCGTTCCGGTGAGACTGAAGACAACTTTATTGCAGATCTGGTCGTAGCACTTGAAACAGGACAGATAAAAACAGGTTCCATGAGCAGATCAGACAGATTGGCAAAATACAACCAGCTTATGAGAATTGAAGATTATCTTGAAGGTACCGCTTCATACCCCGGCATGAAAGCTTTCAACATTAAAAGGAGTTAATTCTCAATAATATTCTATTATTGAGAATTAACTTTTGAAGTTTGCTTTCGCAAACTTTGGAATAGTTCGTTTTAGCTTTTTTTATTGAAATTAGGGACTGTCTCAAAACGGGACAGTCTTTTTTTTATGTTCAGCAATTTTATGTTCAGCAAAACTTGAAATGTAACGTTAATCAAAGGTGTTCTCAGCTTGATTTGGAAAGCTGCGGTTTACTACTTTCAAGACATGTCCGTAATCAAACCCGCGGCGTATTAAAGCACGCAGCATTTTATCGCGACCCATATTTCTGCTTCGCAGAAGTTTTGCTGCAGCACTCTCGAGGGCATCGGCAAGGGTCTCTTCATCAATACACTCATCAAGAACTTCCCGGATCACAGACCGATCGACACCTTTTCGTGCAAGCCCGGCCGAAAGCATCGCCCTGCCCTCAGGGTTCTTTCTTAAACGTACCCTAATCCATGTTTCGGCATACCGCCTGTCACTCAGCAGACAGCTCTCTGTTAATGAAGTTATTACATGATTTATTGTTTTTTCCGAAAATTCTCTTCTGGCAAGCTTTATACGAAGCTCTGCTGTGCTGTGCTCACGAACTGCAAGTAAATCAACAGCCTTACTTTCTGCTCTCCAAAAATCTATTTTGTCTTTCAGGGTTGAGTACTCATATT
Source organism: Spirochaetia bacterium (assembly GCA_016784705.1). Lineage (GTDB taxonomy): Bacteria > Spirochaetota > Spirochaetia > JABMQR01 > JABMQR01 > JABMQR01. The sequence goes on from JADHUD010000196.1 coordinate 3,141, forward strand.
CTGTCAGTTCCTGTCCGTTATACAGATGTAACTGTTCCGCAAACTTTCCGGGAACAAAAAAAGAGGAGCCATCTTCCGCAGCAGCAACAAAGCTGTTCCGGTTAACTCCTCTTTCAATTCTCCCGAAAAACGTTTTATCGTTTTGAGAACTGGAACTTTCGGCGTGCGCCTTTCTGTCCATATTTCTTTCGTTCCACCATTCTTGAGTCACGAGTAAGAAACCCATTTGTTCGAAGTACTTTTGTGTTTGTCTCATCAAAAGCCTGAAGAGCTCTTGCAATACCATGACGGCATGCACCGGCCTGACCTGATGGTCCTCCGCCCTTCAAATTGATAACTACATCAAATTTCACTAACGTATCAGTAACATCCATCGGTTGTTTAACTACATACACAAAACTTGGATTACCAAAGTACTCATCCACGTTCCGGCCATTAATAGTAATAACTCCGTTACCTTCTCTGAGATATACACGTGCTGTTGCTGTTTTTCTTCTGCCTGTTCCTAATGCCAGATTTAAATTCTTATCCACTTATCTGCTCCTGACCTTAAAGTTCTACTGCTTCGGGTTGCTGCGCTGCATGCGGGTGATTTCCACCAGCATATACTTTCATGTTTGTGAACAGTTGTCTGCCCAATCTACCTTTGGGAAGCATGCCCCGAACAGCATTTTCCATCGGAAAGGTCGGTTTTCTTCTTACTATATCTGAATAAATTTCAGCAGTAAGTCCACCTGGATAACCTGAGTGTCTATAATAGACCTTCTTATTCTCTTTTCCACCTGTCAAGGCAGCTTTTTCTGCATTTATGATAATGACAAAATCGCCATTATCGTGCAGTGGTGCAAATTCAGGTTTATTTTTCCCACGAAGGATTTTTGCAGCTTCAACAGCTACTTTTCCCAGCCTTTTCCCTTCAGCATCAATTATAAACCACTTTTTAACCAAATTTTTTGGTTTTACATAAATTGTCTTCATTTCTTCTATCCTGTCACAGTATTATTGATGATTTCCTTACACTAAGTAATCTTTACCCAACTACTACATCAGAAAATAACCGAAATGCTCATTTGCGAATAGCAAACACCGATTTCTGCGTTTTTTCTTCCTGCAGGAAAATCATGGATTTCTTCATAAATAGCGGTGTATCGTTTCATATTTGACTATTATTGTCAAGCAGTTTCAACCAGAAGTGAGGTAATTTCAAAAATTGAAAAATTCCGATTTTTATAAATACCAATTTTCATCAAAGTATTCGTTTCTTACTCCTCAGGAAGTACTCTGACAGCACCTTTATCAGCAGAAGCAGCCATAAGTGCATAGGCTCGTAATGCTGCGGAAACTTTACGGTTCCGACCCTTTGGTTTGAAAGCCATGTTCCCCTTTTCCAGCTCTTTATCTCTTCTGTCTGCCAACTCCCGGGCACTGATTTTTAATTCAATTGTTCGTGAAGGGATATCAATTGAGATCAGATCCCCTTCCTGTATCAGGGCGATAGCTCCGCCGGCTGCTGCCTCGGGAGAAACGTGTCCTATGGATAACCCGGATGTACCCCCGGAAAAACGGCCATCAGTTATCAGGGCACACTCTTTCCCCAGATGCCGGGATTTGATATAGGATGTCGGATAGAGCATTTCCTGCATACCAGGACCACCTTTTGGTCCTTCATACCGGATAATTATTACATCGCCTTTAACGGCTGAACCATCCAGTATTCCTTCACAGGCTGCCTCCTGGGAATTAAACACTTTTGCCGGCCCGCTGAACGTATGTATTGAGGAATCAACCCCGGCAGTTTTAACGATACATCCCTGTTCGGCAATATTCCCGAACAAAACAGCCAGACCCCCATCAGGTGAGTAGCTATGGGCTATATCGCGGACACAGCCCTGTTCCCTGTCGCTGTCCAGTTCTTCATAGT
>JADHUD010000197.1 GCA_016784705.1 Spirochaetia bacterium
CATCAAATTTAAGTTTGGAAGTTGCATAATAAACCATTGGAGTTGTCGCCAAACCAATAGATACCGCATCAGCACCCGCATCATTTATTCCTCTGCTTAAATAATCAAAGATTTCGTCAGAAGTTGACCTGACGTCCCGGCCAATAAGAATTTTGTCTGTTTTCAACAGTTTAGGAATGAAATAACCAATTTTGTATACATCGTCTTTATTAAAATCTTTATCATAGATGCCCCGAATGTCATAAGCTTTAAATGCGTTCATTTTCTCTCCTCAATAGTCTGTATAAATTTTTTATCATCAATTACTTCCAGAAACCATCCCGGCTCTTCAGAACAGGACAGGAAAATAGAAGTTTGAAACAGTTTTTTCTTAAATCCCGCAACAGGAAACAACTGTTCTTGAGCTAATTTACCAGTAACCACGGCTTTTGCAGCACTCATTTTTACTGAATAAACATTTTTAATAGAGCTGATGTCTATGCTTGTCTTATATTTTTTGTAGGCTCTCTTTTTTTTTGCAGTTATAAGGCCGAAAAGTCCACCCTGTTTCTCGAAATCTTCAAAATACAAAGTGTGGTTTATTATATATAACAAACCGCCTAGATTAATATTTTGCCCATTACTGAACCCAATGAGAACAGCATAGGTTTTAAATAGTATTTTACCTCCATTTTCCTTCTCCAGGGAGGCTAAAAATTCTTTTGTTTCCTGATCCATCAACATTTCCCCTTTGAAAAGAAAATTTACTATCTATTATATACTAAAAAAAGGACAAAATACGTTTGAGAATTTAAGTCGAAAACTCAATGTTGTACATTAAGTATAACATCATATATAGTGATTATAGTAAATGATATTAATGAAAAAGGCAAATACATGAGCTATCTATTAAAAGATTTCGGGAAATTGTTAAAAAGAAATTATAAAGAATTGCGCCAACAATATACTCTTGTTTCAACAAATTGTATGCGCCTCTATGATCAGAATTTGCAGGAAATTCCAGTTTCAGTAGATATGTATAATGGGAAAGTCCTCATCACAGATTATGGGTTAGGAATAGATGATGAAAAAGTAACCCCTGAATCATTGTGCAGAACGGCAGCAGCGATGATTTATGTCAAAAGGGAAGATGTAATTTATAAATATCGTGGAAAACTGCAAAATCATCAGCAGCATAAAAAAACAAATCAGCTGCCCAGACAAGTTATTGTTTCGGAAAATGGATTAAATTTTTTAGTTGATCTTGGTCAATACAGTGATACAGGTCTTTTTCTTGATCATTCTGTTACGCGCAAACTGGTTATGCAGGAATCGGCACAGAGATCAATACTTAACCTTTTTTGTTATACCGGTTCTTTTACCGTATATGCTGCTGCCGGATGGGCAAAAAAGATTGTTTCTGTAGACCTCTCAGGTCCTTATCTAAAATGGGCTGAAAAAAATATGGAGATAAATTCATTAGTATCTGATACTTTTAGTTTTGTTCAGGACGATTGTAAAAACTTCCTGAATACTGCTGAAAAGAAGAAGGAACGATTCGATCTGATAATTCTCGATCCACCCAGTTTCTCAAACAGCAGAAAAACCGACCAAACTTTTAATGTGCAGCGAGATCATGTAGAATATATAAGGCAAAGCATCAGACTGCTGCATGAGGACGGATCTGTTTTATTTTCAACCAATCTCAGTAATTTTAAACTACAGAAACAGCAATTAAAAGAATGTTTCATAAAAGAGATTACTTATGACACTATTCCGCCCGGATATTCCAGAAAGAGATTGCCTCATACCTGCTGGGTAATAAGTAAACACACGCTTAATTGAGCTAGTTTCACAAATTTTAAAAAAAATCGTCCATTTACGTATTTTTTTAGATACCCATTTTTTTCTTAAGTTTTTCCCAGGAGTCACGCAAGGGTATTGTTCTATTAAAAACTGGAAATTCAGGGGTAGAATCTTTTTCGTCAATGCAAAAATAACCAGTTCTTAAAAACTGAACATGCTGATCTGAAGCTAATTCACGAATAAGGCTCTCAGCTTTACACTCCTTTAAAACTTTTATTGAATTGTGATTAATATCATCAAGAAAATTCCCCGTACGGCTTCCCGGGATTTCAGCTGTAAATAATCGATCATAAAGACGTACCTCACAATCAATTGAATGAGACGCACTTACCCAATGACTGGTACCTTTTACTTTGCGGCCGTCGGGGGTACTGCCGCCTCGGGATTCAGGATCGTAGTTGCAGTGAATTTCTGTTATTTGATCACCATCTTTTATTATTCCAGTACAAGTTATATAGTATGCATGTTTTAAACGAATTTCTTTACCTGGAGATAGTCTGAAATATTTTTTAGGCGGATTTTCCATAAAATCATCTTTCTCTATATATATTACTTTTGAGAAAGGAATTTTTCTTGTTCCTGCAGCAGGATTTTCCGGATTGTTTTCAGCTTCAAACCACTCTTCACTATCTTGTGGGTAATTATCAATAATCACTTTCAGAGGATCCAGAACAGCCATGATTCGAAGAGCTGTTGTATTAAGGTCCTCTCGGACACAGTGTTCAAGCAGTGCATAATCAACAAGGCTGTTTGCTCTGGCGACACCGATTTTTTCAGTAAAATCGAGGATTGCCTCAGGAGAAAAACCCCTTCTTCTCATAGCTGAAAGAGTCGGCATTCTTGGATCGTCCCAGCCGGATACATGTTCTTCCTTAACTAACTGCAGTAGCAGTCTTTTGCTCATTACCGTATAGGTTAGATTCAGGCGGGCAAATTCGTACTGATGAGGTGTAGCTTGTAAGCCTGAATTTTCAACAACCCAATCATACAGCGGCCGATGATCTTCAAATTCCAAAGAGCAGAGAGAGTGAGTAATACCCTCAATAGCATCTGAAATTGGATGGGTAAAATCGTACATCGGATAAATACTCCACGTATCTCCTGTACGATGATGATCTATTTTTTTTATCCTGAACAGGGTAGGATCACGCATATTAAGATTCGGTGATGACATATCTATCTTTGCACGAAGAACCATAGTACCGTCAGCGTGTTGGCCGTTTCTCATTTCCTCAAAAAGCTCAAGGTTTTCCTCAATTGGACGATCTCTGTCAGGACTGTTTTTGCCTGGTTGTGTAAGAGTCCCGCGATACTCACGAACTTGTTCTGGTGTAAGTGTATCTACATACGCTTTTCCTTGTTTTATTAATTCAACAGCTATATCATAAATTGCAGAAAAATAATCAGAGGCAAAATATTCGTGCGGTTCCCACTTGAATCCAAGCCAGGAAATATCTTTTTTAATAGCTTCCATATACGCAAGCTCTTCTTTTGCGGGATTTGTATCATCAAAACGCAAATGACAAACACCTTCATATTTCTTTGCAACACTAAAATTAATGCTGATAGCCTTTGCATGTCCAATATGCAGATACCCATTGGGTTCTGGGGGAAACCGGGTTACAATACCATTGGAGATAACATTATTCTCCAAGTCTTTTTCAATAATTTTTTCAATAAAATTCTTTGAAACCTCTGCGTCCGTACTGGTTTTTTCCATTATATGTCTCCGAAAAAAAAGTTCTTAATTGAATAAATCCTGAGCAAATTTATACATCAGAAAATCAAATCTTGTACTTGAGCCAAGAAATAATATGCTTAACCCTATATTCTTAAGAATTTAGTTGATAATGCAATTTTATTTTTAAAAAAAATGTTCTGGATTCATACTTACAAGAATTAAAATACTTAATTTGCTCTTAATTTGATGCATATTATCATAAAAAAAACTGTTTTACCACATCCAAGTTCAATATTTCAAAATAATGACATTTGATACATCTTGCTTGTCTACAAATTCAAAATCGTATAATCTCAGTACACCGTGTAATCTCAAATAATTGAGGTTCTTTTAAAATTAAAAGACAAAAAACGAATGTTTGAGTCCATTTTGTAAAAACAAAACAATCTGTTGTTAGAATAGTTAGAAGTTTTAGATTTATTATAATTACTTATATTATAATATTTAGCAAATATATATAATCAAAACTTCAAATACATATGTTCATGGATCCGACTAATTTACAGTAAATCGGAATTAAACAAAGTTTTTTTCTTGGATTTAGGTAATTGCCTCAATTGATTAAGGCTGCGATGCTGAAGGAGCTATTATTTTACTCAAGATTGAAAATAAACAACTTCTAAAAGGGCTCATTACTCTGGCTCTTCCCATAATGGGAGGAAATTTACTGCAAATGCTCTATAATCTTGCAGATACGTATTTTTTAGGAAAATTGGGATCTGGGGCTTTGGCAGCACCCTCAATTAGTTTTAGTGTTATTTTTTTTATGATTATTTTCGGTTCGGGTTTTTCCATGGCCGGCACTACACTTATATCTCAAGCAAAAGGAAAAGGTGACCGGGAGAAAGTTGATTTTTATGTAAGTCAAACTTTCTTGATGATGGTTATCCTATCTGTTTTAATAATGATAGCCGGATTAACAGGTTCAAATCTGATTTTAATAGCTTTGCAGGTTCCAGACAACATAATTTCGAATGTATCTGTGTATCTGAAAATTATATTTTTAGGTATGCCGTTCATGTTCATGTCATTTGTTCTCAGAGCAACGCTGCAAGGTATAGGTGATAGTCTGACTCCTTTAAAAATACAGATTGTCACAGTAGTTATCAATATTATTCTGGATCCGCTGCTTATTTTTGGTCTTGGTCCATTCCCTGAACTGGGTGTGGCCGGAGCTGCAATAGCAACGGTGATTGCACGGTTTATTAGTATGGTAGCTGCAATATATATTCTTTTTTCAGGAAAAAAAGGTATTCGCATTAGAGTTAAGTATCTTAAACCTGAACGAAAAGCATGGGGTCTGATAATGAGAATCGGTCTTCCTTCTGCCATAGGAGGAGGTATATCTGCTCTTGGATTTTCAGTATTGCAGGGTGTAGTAAATACCTTTGGCACACCGGTAATTGCTGCATTTGGTATTGGCAACAGGGTTATAGGTTTGTTCAATA
>JADHUD010000198.1 GCA_016784705.1 Spirochaetia bacterium
TAATGCGTTCTACGGTTGCCAAGTGGAATAGTGATCGAAACAATCGTCAGACAAAGGTTGATTGGCAATTTAAAACAAAGGATGCAAGGGTAAAACTTAAACGTTTATATCCGAAGATTTAAGATATACAGTGTACTAGGCGGACATTACAAGATCCCGGTTTGCAATTGCGCGCTCTTTCCAACCATACAAGCCATTCCTCAATCCATTCCTTCCGGAAGCATTTCCAATTGAGGGTTTCTACAGTGACACTCTTTAAATTCTCAAGAAACTCAAGGTAAAGTGTAAGAGCAGTTTCATAGGATTTGAGGGTGTTATCACTGCCAGTTATGTGAATTGGAGCATAATCATGGAGAAAACTTGAAATGTAACGAGAGATTGAAATCGCTTCATTTGTTGCTTTTTTCATATGCCACCTCCGGAACGATGCCGTTGAATCCGCCCTCTGTTTTTTCTTTGAGGATAGTAGAAATTGCAGGCACCAGAGAATAGTAACCTTTGGTGCTTTCCAGGTCACAATGCCCCATACTTTTACTCAGGTACACAAGTTTGTCATAAAAATCGAAGCCTTCATCAATCCATTCATTGATGTTTACAACGGCATAATGGTGACGTAATGCATATGGCACAGCAGCTGAACTGCTGGCTTTTTTCCAAAGCTTTCTAAAGTGGACTGCAACCCAATAGTTGGGATGAAAAGATCCTCGAATGTCGGGGAAAAAATATTCCCTATCTGGATAAAGTATAGAAATGACTTCATCATAGCGTTTCACCAGCTTCAGCATTGAATTATGAAGTACAACATAATGCTGGTTGAAACCTTTTGTTTTCTTGATACTTACGACCCCGGAGCCTAGATCAATATCGTTACATTTCAGCTGACGTGCTTCAGTAGTTCTCATGCCAGAGCTGTATAAGAGACGGAAAAACACCGGAATCGTAAATTGGAGATTTTTGCAGTTCCGAACATTACCATAAAATTCAACATGATCGCATTCGTAAAAGAATCGCTTGAGTTCCTCTTCTGTAAATGGATGCGGTATATATGAAGAAGGCCGTACTGCAGGAATATCAGGGTACTCCAGATTCAATCGACCGCATTTTCTCTGGTACTTCAGAAAGTGTTTGATTGGACGGCATCTGGAGATGAAGGTGTTGATCTGCTCCGTTTCCCTTAACGAGCACCAGCCATCGATCATTATCTGCGTTAATTCTTCAGCACCAGGCCAGTTCTGAATGCAATAAGTGTCCAAGCTTCTCAAACAGCCTGCCCTGTGCTCTGTCCAGCTTCCGATTGTTTTACAGTAATCAATATATGGATTCATCAGCGCCGAACCCAAAAAAGGATAAGTTCTCATAATTCGAACACCTCCTCTGGTGCAGGATACGCTTCAATGCTGAGAGCACAGCTTTTCAGATGGACGAAATCTGCAGACAGATATGATTCGATTGAGGCAGGAGAGACATGACCTAAAGCTTTTGTAATCACAGGCTGGGGTATGCCGTCTTCAAGCATTGTTACAGCCATATGATGGCGGAAAAGATGAGGATTCTTTCTGTCCCCCTGCGCCTGCCTGATTCCCGCTTTGCCAAAAACCTTTCGAACAATGCCTCCGACAGCTGTTCCTGTCATGAGGCTTCCTGGAGTCGAATATCTCGTGCTCAAGAATAAATGCGGATCTTCGATATTAGGGCGTTCATGCTGTATATAGTCAAAAATCACATTGCCAAGTATGGGCAGCAAAGGAATAAAAACAGTGTTTCCAGTCTTCTCCTGAAAGACTGTTATCGTATCATTCTCCCAGTCAATGTCATCAAGCTTCAGTTCTGCTACGTCACCGCGTCGCAGTCCTGTAAACAGCAAAGTTGTGCATACGGCACGATCTCTAAGTGAAAGGCCGGAATCAGGATCATCCAGGACTCCTCTTATTTTTGCTATCTCGTCATTTTTGAGATATTGGATGTTCTTTTTGCTTTTCGGTATTTGGGGAAGATAATTGAGCAGAGTCTTGCATTCTTCTTGTCTCCATTGAAATCCTGCACGAATAATGCGTCCCAAAAAGTTCGATGTTGCAAAGCCGCATCTTGTGGTTCCATTTTCAGCCTTGAAGTATGACAGGACATCGTTCTCTTTGATTGACGAAATCGTCAGGCATCCTCGTTGCTGCATCGAGAAGAAAAATGAAACTCCGATTTTACGTACACTGCTTATTGTTGATTCTTTGTTTCCTATTTTCCTCTGCTCCTGCATAAAGAGGTCAATAGGAATTCTAAAGTCATCGACAAGGGAACTGTATTTGTTCTCCTTTAATATTGAATCGCGATGACCATGAACAGGCAGAGCATGATTGACTTCAAATTGCTTGAGAGTTCCCAGTATTCCTGCATATTTTGTCAGTGTTTTGCTGGAGAGCTCCTCTGCTTTGTAAGTTTCATATACATCCTCATATGAATCCCATTCAAATAATCCTGCATGACTCAAGACAAACTTGATTACAATTTCAAAATCATGTATGAAATATTCGCTATAGCACTGCGCTCTCATGTGTTGTAAAAGCTCTGGATAATGACATCTAAGAAAGTCAAATGACATAAAAAACCTCCTGTCGTTATAATCTGCAATTACTTGCATACTGATTATACTCAGGAAGGTAAAAGAAAATCCAAACTCTGAATTCAGTAAAAGCTTATTTTTTCAGGAGTTACTTAAACTGGTTTGGATTTTATTTATGTTTGTATTTTCAGAGAAATCCAAACGTTTGGATTTTTCTGAGAATCGGTCTAATCCATGGAAAATTCGTAATGCAGTTCCTCCATAAAAGGCTGCATGTGAAAAAAAATCTGTTCTCGACAATGCTAAAATTGACAACTCCTGAATGATCTCCTTCAATGCATGTTTTGAATCAGTGATCGAGAGTTCTCCAAATTTTTCCAACATCATTGCGAGCTGTTTATTCATTTATTTTTCCTTTCCATTTAAGCAGAGTTCTCAAAGTAGTACTCCGATAGAGGGGGACCATGAAGTTGATCAGATTCCAGTCGAGGGACTCTAAAATTTCTTTTTCTATTCTAAGATCTTCAAACAGTAGTTTAGTAATTTCAGAACTGCGTTCGATTTTCCGTATTTTATATAACGTATCACAAATTGCTTTCTCTGCTGATGCTATCCTGAATCCTGCACCTTCCTCTTCTGCAGGAAAAATCCCAAGAGGGAATACCTGTTCTGGTATGTAATGGTAACTATACCTTCCTAGAGGAGTGTCATAAAAATATTCTTTATCCAAATTAAAACCGGCACTCATGATGGCGTGAGTTCTCTCCGGTATTATCTGGTGATATGATAATGCTGTCTGAAAGGAGATGTAACTAGGGCTTCTCAGCACTGAAGCCACTGGGAACTTAGGATCTTGTAATGATGTAACATAGACTCCTCTTCTCACACGAAAGATCTCTCCTTTCTTAGTCATTTGAGTAATCTTTGATTTTGGGGAGGAATAACCTTCCAATTCAGTCTGCAGTTGCAATGCTGTTTTTATCATTATTACCTCCAGAAAGTACAATTATATCATACTATCTGGAGGTAGGAAAGGTTTATTGTCGTGATAGGTGTTCTTATTTTAAAGAAATTTATGAAATCCATTCTTAAATTTGTATCAATAACATCCATGAAACACAACCTTGTAGGATGTATTTGATACAATTAGAGAGCCGGTTTTCCTTTAAAAGTGAGGAAACCGGCTTTTTTTGTTGCTTGAGCCATTATCAGGTGTGTATTATTAAAAGTACAAAAAGAGTACTCGGATGGATTTGAGAAAAAAGAATGGTAATATAATAAGATCTTGGGAAGAATGGGAACGCCCAAAGAAGGCTTATCAATGGAAGGAAGGGCGAAGTGCAATGGAGCTTGCAAGAATCTGGTTCAGAGAATCAGATCCAGCACCTCCAAAAGAATATATGGAGATATTGGAGAAACACTTTGAAAGACATGTTAAAGTTATCAAAGCAGTTCCAGAACTAATCACAGACCTTCCTCCTGAGAATAGCAGGTCTGGCAGAAATCATGATATCCACTGTGAATGTGAATTCGGTGATCAGAAAGTTACTGTTTGCGTAGAAGCTAAAACAGATGAATCCTTTGGTAATGTGAGTATCTCAACGTATTACACCAACATGTTAGGGCAGCGAAATAATGGAGTAAGTACTGATCTTCCGGAAAGAGTAGAAATGCTGATTTCAATGTTACCAATTTCATGTAAAAGTGTAGAAACTTGTCCTGTTGCAGATAATGGTTACCAGCTACTAACAGCCCTTACTGGAACTGCTATTCAAGCTAAGAAAGATGATGTAGACTTTGCGGTACTCATTATACATGAGATTCTTACTGACCTTACAGATATGAAGAAAGTAGATGAGAACAAAGCCGATTATGTATCTTTTGTTCAATCTGCAGCACAGCATCAAGAGCTTGACTGTTCTTATGGAATAATCAATGGTCCCTTTGATATCGATGGTATGAAATGTTATATTGGTTTAGTGGAAACATATATTAGATGCAACTCTAATATAAGATAGGAGGAATCGAATTAGTAGTCCTTCAAGCAATGCTTTTTTTGGCTATTCTTTCCAAAAATATATAACATATCTCATTCTAGTTAAAATGGATGTGGAACGAGAAATACTCAGTCTAGAGATAGAGTATGATACCATAAGTAATTTTGATGACTTACATATAGAAACTGAAGAAGGCAGAATGTATTGTCAGATGAAAGATTTTAATGATATAAAAATTGAAGATATATCAGTTGATAGTAATTCCGTTAAGATAAAAAGTAGCAAGCACAAGCTGTCAGAAGGGGTGAACATTCTGTTCATCAAATCAATAGATATTGAACCTAATACACAGATCCTAGGATTTGATGCATTCCTGTTGGATAAGGTTTATATTGTATCTTTATCACGTGGAGATGCTAGATCAATCATTGATGAATTTACTGCGTATGATTATAAA